>NZ_JADJDD010000021.1:0-31063 GCF_016702885.1 Candidatus Villigracilis vicinus | reverse complement strand
AAACATCATCAGCGCGCACCTTCCATGCATGTTCGCTTTCCTACGCGCATCCCACCATTCAATCAGCGGCGCAAACCTTCGAACTGCATCGCGCGTTCTTGGAGTAGCTCTTCTGACCTCGGGGAGAGAATGCTCATAGTACCAAATCTCAGTTGTCGGCTGGGAGCGAGCGAAGAAAAGCAAATTGGTCGGTATCGACGTATACGGCGCGAAGACTCCGTTTGGCAGGCGGATAATCGTATGCAGGTCAAAGTTCCGCAGCAGTTGTTCCTTGATCCGCGCCGAAACGCCGTCGCCGAATAAAAATCCATTCGGCACCACCACGCCGCAGCGTCCGCCGTGTTTCAGCGAACGCATGATGAACTGCATGAACAGCAGCGCGGTCTCGCTGGCGCGCGTGTTCTCGGGGAAGTTCAACTGAATGCCCGCCTCCTCCTCGCCGCCGAAGGGCGGGTTGGTCACGATCACGTCAAAGCGGTCTTTCTCCCGATCTCGTTCAGCGGATTCTTCAACGCGTTATCGCGGCGGATGTTCGATTCTCGACGCCGTGCAGCAGCAGGTTCATCGTGCTCAACAAATACGGCAGCGGCTTCTTCTCCACGCCGAACAACGTCTCGCTCTGCAACTTGATCTGGTCTTTGAATTCTTCGCCAGCGGCTTGAGATATTCATACGCCTCGACTAAAAACTGCCCGTGCCGCACGCGGGATCGAGAACGGTCTCTCCCAGCCGCAGCCTGACTCTGTCTACGATCAGTTTCACTACGGGACGGGGTGTGTAGAACTCGCCCGAGTCGCCTGCCGCGTCCCGCATTTCCTTCAACATCGACTCATACAAATGCGCCAGCGTGAAAATCTCATCCTTCGACTGAAAGTGGATATCCCATCCACCAGGTTGACCACGTCCCGCAGCAGATAGCCCGAGAGCATACGGCTGTACGTTTCCTTGAAAACCTCCGCCACCTTCAACCGTTCATCCGACCCCGACAGCCCGCGCAGCGCAGGCAGCAAGCCGTCATTGACGAACTTGATCAAATCCTCACCCGTCGCCCCTTATCCTCATTCGACGCCCAATCCCGCCAGCGATACGGCGGCGGAAATGATCGGCTTATACTTCTCCCGCGTCGCCTTCGCATCCTCCTCCCGCCGAATTTCCAAATCGTCATAACACTTCAAAAACAAAATCCACGACAACTGCGGCAACCGATCCAAATCCCCATTCAACCCCGCATCCTTCCGCATAATGTCACGGGAGGATTTGATGAGGGAAGAGAGGGAGGCTTTGGTGTTGTGTTGGGGCGATGTTGGTTTTTTCATATAATCCTTGTTATCAGACCCTAAGGGTTTTCAAAACCCTTAGGGTCTCTAATTTATATTTTAATCAATATCATCTTCCGCAAACCACTTGCTTGCGCGTCACTTACCCATTCTGTGTGCAACCTCAAATAATCTTCCTTACTCCCAAACCACCTCAAAACTTCGCCCCGATTAACAATTGTCTTCGTCTCACCCAGTATTATCCCATACGACGAATACTTCCAGTCCCGAAAATCATCCACGAACTTATGCTTCTGCGGGTTCTGATGAATGTACGCGATCACATTCCAAAACTGCCTGTCACTCGTAATCGGCACCCGCCCAAATGGATGCTGAAACAGACTCCCTGTTCTTCCATACGCCTTGTTAATCGCCTTGGCGTACGCATTGAAGAAATTCGAGAATTGGTCACTTACATATCCAGACCCTAAGGGTTTTCTCGCCTGACCTTCATCTTGATTTGCAAGACTGCCTTGCCCACCTTGACGACTATTTACGGAAGAAACCCTTAGGGTCTCTTTATCGAGGGTCTTTTTGTATTCAACGATTTCCTCTTCCGACTTCACCCTCACCAGCATATGAAAATGATTTCTCAACATGCAATAGCCAAACAAATCACAAACTGGTTCAATGTGCTTCGCGAACAAATTCAAGAAATGCGCATAATTCCGCTCTTCAATAAATATATTTTCGCGATTCACACCGCGATTGTAAATGTGATAGTAAGTATCGTAGAGAAGTGGGGAAGGGCTCGTCATATTATCTTATATTCCAGACCCTAAGGGTTTCTAAAACCCTTAGGGTCTTTTTTATTCATTCATACAAAAACTTCTGCAACTCATCCACCGCTTGCAACATCTTCTCCGCCCCGCCGAACAACTGATAAATCTCATACGTCGAACCATAGCGGTCAAACGGTGAAACCTGCAACACGCGCGGCAGCTGGTCAAACTCCCCAACCCCATAATCCGCGTACTTCTCCAGCAAAGTCTCCAAAATCTCCCTTGCCGCAGGCGTAAAGGTATTGAAGAAGTTCGCTTTCTTCTGGCGCAGCTTCTCAGCTCGCTCACGGCGGCTTACCAACGGCGCGTTATACGCCACATGCAAAAGCAAATCCAGCGCATCGGCTTCTTCGTGGTGGGTCACATGTGCCAAATGGTCAGGGTCAATGCCACGCGCGCGCAACTGATCTAAAATCTCTTTACGCTGCTCGGCTTGCGTCCACACCTGCCGCAAATGCTCTGCCGTCAAATTCAAGCGGCGGATATTCTGGGTCACATAATCAGTAAATTCAACGGTCTTTAGTACATTGCCATTGGGGTCAAGTTCAAAGGCTTGCTCCCCTGCAATGTACACATGTACATTATCCAAATAATACTTGCGCGGCAGTTCGCCTATAGACCCTAAGGGTTTCTCAAAACCCTTAGGGTCTTCTTCTGGTTGAAGCGTCCCTTCCTCACTATCTTCAACGCTTGTTTCATTACCATCTTTATCAATCTCAGTTTTTGTCACCCGCACAGGGTCGCCATCGAAAGCGGGGTCATAAAACAACTGGGTTGCACCCACATAATCCAAGATCGTAAACCAAAACTTGCCATGCTCTTCCGAAACCCGCGTCCCACGTCCAATGATCTGCTTGAACTCCGTCATCGAATTGATCGTGCGGAACAACACCACATTGCGGCAGGTCGGTGCATCCACGCCAGTTGTCAACATTTGCGATGTGGTCAAAATAACAGGCACTTCTTTTTCAGGGTCTTGGAAGTTATCCAAATGTCCACGCCCAACAGAACCTTCTTCTGAAACCACCCGCTCTACATAATGCAAGTGAATTTTGCTTAAATCGGCATTGGCATTGTTCAAGGCAATACGCATGTCCAACGCATGTTCCTGATCCACACAAAAGACAATCGTCTTATCAAAGCGATTCGTCCGCTTGAGATATTCTGTCAAATGCTTGGCTACCACTTCTGTACGCGATAGCAAAGAAACAACCCGTTCAAAGTCTTTCGTGCCATACAAGTCAGCGGGAATCTCACGCCCAAAACGATCCAATACACCCGCATCCACCTGCAAGCCGCTGGCATCCACATCGGGAATCACACGATACACCCGATACGGTGCAAGGAAACCATCGTCAATGCCTTGTTTCAGGCTGTATTCATAAATGGGTTCACCAAAATACTCATAGGTGTCCACATTGTCATTGCGCTTGGGGGTTGCCGTCATGCCGATCTTGGTAGCCGAGTCAAAGTAATCTAAAATCTTGCGCCAGCTCCCTTCTTCATTGGCTGAACCACGATGGCATTCATCCACGATAATCAGATCAAAAAAGTCTCGCGGATATTTCTCGTATAAATTCTCACCCGTTACAGGGTTTGCCAATGCCTGATACAAAGCAAAATAAACTTCACGGCTCTTTACCGCTTTTCCTTGTATCTTCTGCAACGCCTGTCCCATTGGGGAGAAGGTTCTATCTTTAGCTTGGTCAATCAACACATTACGGTCAGCAAGGAACAAAATCTTCTTCTTGCGCTTCGCCTTCCACAAGCGCCAGGCAATTTGAAAAGCCACAAAGGTCTTGCCTGTCCCTGTTGCCATGGTAATCAAGATACGCGGCTGCCCCGTCAATACAGCATTCACAGCCCGATTGATCGCCACTTGTTGATAATATCGCGATGATTTTCCGCCCACTTCCTGCCAATAATCAGAAAGCGAGTCTTTTTCTTCTTTTTCACTTTGGAAGTTAAATGTGCCTTTTAATCGTCCCCATAATTCATCAGGGCTTGGGAAAGCATCAAGATTACGCTCCAAACCTGTAATGAAATCGTGTTCCACAATCCCCTTGCCATTGCTGGAATACGCAAACTTCAAGCCCATCATTTCAGCATATTGAATAGCTTGTTGCAACCCAGCCGCAGGGCTTTTATATTCCGCTTTCGCTTCTACGACAGCAATATGAATATTTTGCCGAATCGATAGCACATAGTCAGGTCGCAAGCCTTCTTTACGAATATGCCTGTCACCAATCGGCACGATCCGTCCGCGCGTTAAGACCATCTGCTCGGAGATATATTCATCCTCCCAACCAGCAGTATGTAACTTTGGAACGATATAAGTTCTACAAGTATCGGCTTCTGTCGGCATGGGTCTCCCCATTTCCATTTATTTTACCCGAGCTTTAAGACCTCCGAGGTCTCCACATACGTCCGAAACTCCTCATCCACCTGCCGGTTTCGGATATAGTCCACCACGAACTTTTTATACTCCTCCCCCGTCCCAAAATTCTCGGCGATAAATTCATGGTTCACCAGCGTCCCATTGCGCAAGCCCAGCCACTCCAGATAATTCGAAAAATCCCACATCTCTGGCGCAGCCGCCAACCCCTATTTCTGTCATTGCGAGGAGGGCGACAGCCCGACGAAGCAATCTTACACACAGTCTTGGGGATTGCTTCGCCCTATCGGGCTCGCAATGACGGGGTATATCTTCGATATTTCGCATGGATGTATGCACACAAGGTCAGTAAATATTTATAGGTTGTCACTGGCTTGGCTTGGAACTGTCCCTGAAAGAGCGCGCCTGTCCGCTCAAAGCGCTTGTTGATGGCTTTGGTGTAAGAGATCAAGAACTTTTGCATAGCGAGAGACACCTGCTTCGAGGCGTCCTGCCTTAAGACTTCGGAAGTCTGGTTGGCAACCTCGGAGGTCTGGTGCTTAGCCACCACCTTTACCAAAAGATGATAGTGCGTTGGCATCAGGCAATACGCAATCACCTCCACCCGTCCACGCAGGTAACGCTTAATGCCTTTTAGAAAATAAACATAATTCTCGCGTTCCATAAAAACAACCTGACGGTTATTTCCGCGATTATAGAAGTGATAATACTGATCGGGTACGAAAGGAATTTCTCTTCTTGGCATACCAATTCCAGACCTCCGAGGTCTCCCAGACTTTGGAGGTCTGGAGGGTTTAGGGGTCTCAACGTAGTTCCCCATGATGAAAAAAGTATAGCATAAGCATAACGATTCCCTTTGGCTACCCGACAAAAATCCCCCCTTCAAAACACCTGGCAAGTAAACCCATCCCCTCACACCTGACACCTGTCACTTACCCAATCTTCCCATCTTGATTAGAATTCATTCAATGCAGAACACCCCCGATATCACCAATCGAAAATTCCTCACGCGCTTTGCCTGGGTATCCATTGGCGCGGCAGTCCTGACCATTCTGCTGAAGACGATTGCCTATCTCCTCACCGGCTCGGTCGGTCTGCTCTCCGATGCGCTCGAGTCTCTGGTCAACCTTGTGGGCGCATTGATGGCGCTTGCCATGCTCACCGTCGCTGCCCGCCCGGCAGATGAAGACCACGAATACGGGCACAGCAAAGCGGAATATTTCTCAAGCGGCGTGGAAGGGACCTTGATCGTCATCGCCGCCATCAGCATCATCGTCACCGCCGCGCCTCGTTTATGGAACCCGCAGCCGCTCGAACAAGTGGGCTTGGGTCTCGCCGTATCTGTAGGAGCTTCGGTGGTTAACTTGCTCGCCGCTTTCTTCATTCTGCGAGCTGGTAAAAAATACAAGTCCATTACCCTCGAAGCCAACGCCCACCACCTCATGACCGACGTCTGGACCTCTGTCGGCGTGATCGCTGGCGTCGGTCTGGTGGCTCTCACCGGCTGGCAGCGCCTCGACCCCATCGTAGCGTTTATTGTCGCCGCCAATATCATCTGGTCTGGGGGGCGCATCGTCCGTGATTCGGTACTGGGACTCATGGATACGGCACTGCCCAATGAAGAACGCGAAGTGATCATCAAGATCCTTGATAAATACAAAAAAGATGACATCCAATATCATGCACTGCGCACACGGCAATCTGGAGCGCGGCGGTTCACTTCTTTTCACATCCTCGTCCCCGATTCATGGACGGTATTGCAGGGTCATCAACTGCTCGAAAAAATAGAAGCCGAGATCCGCAACGCACTGCCCGATATCACCGTCTTCACCCACTTGGAACCGCTCAACGACCCCACCTCATGGGACGATACCAAGCTCGATCGTCCAAAAAACTGATCCAACCCATCCATTACCTATTACCCATATCCCCCACATCGTTTTCCCGTACAATCTTCCCTACAATTTTTTAGGAGAGAAACGATGGGCGTCATGATGCAAACCTTTTACTGGGACTGTCCCAGAGAAGACGGAAAAGAATTCCAATGGTGGAACTATATCCACCGCGAAATACCGGGGCTGGCAAAGGCGGGCTTTACCTCACTCTGGCTGCCACCCGTTCACAAGGCTGCGAATCTATTCGGACCCTCCATGGGCTACGACCCATACGATTATTACGACCTCGGCGAGTTCGACCAAAAGGGCAGCATCCCTACCTGGTTTGGCACGCGCAAGGAGTTGGATCAAGTCATTGAAAGCGCACACAAGCACGGGCTGAGTCTGATCGCGGATATGGTCCTCAATCACAACTCCGGTGCCGATGCGCAGGAAGTCAATCCCATCACCGGTCAACAACGCTGGACAGTCTTCAACGCCAAGAGCGGACGCTTCACACGCAACTGGGAGTCGTTTCACCCCAGCATGTATGAGTCTTGGGATGAGATGACCTTTGGCGACATGCCCGATCTCTCGCATCGCAACCCGTATGTGTATGGCGAATTGCTCAAGCTCGCCCGCTGGCTCATCGAAGAAGTCGGCTTCGACGGTTTTCGCTACGACTTCGTCAAAGGCTTTGCCGCCAACACCGTCACTGCCATTCAAGAATATCGCTACATGAAGAACGGTGCTTATCACAAACCCTATGGTGTCGCCGAATATTGGGACAACGCCAGCAACACCCTGCATTGGGTCAACGAAGCCAATGAGTCCAATCACAACCCGGTCGACGCCTTCGACTTTCCCCTGCGTGAACTGCTTAAAGGATTATGCGATTCGTATGGGTTTAGTTTAAAAACCCTGGTGAATGGCGAATCGGTATTAAAAGCGCAGCCATACAGCACTGTGACCTTCGTTGAGAATCACGACCTGCGTGATGAAGGTCGCCCGATCAGCAACGACAAACTGCTTGCGTATTCCTACATCATGACGCATGAAGGCTATCCCTGCGTCTTTTGGAAAGATTACTTCAACTACAACCTCGCCCTGCGCGACACGCCCAACGGCATCGACGCGCTCGTATCAGCGCACGAGAAACACGCCGGAGGCGATACCTCCATCCTCTATCTTTCGGATGACCTCTACATCATGCAGCGCGGCGGTCATGACGCCCAACGCGGACTGATCTACGTCCTCAACAACCGCGGCGATGACTGGCGCGGAGAGTGGGTGCAAACAAAATGGAACAACACCTCCTTTCAGCCTGTTGCCTGGTGGGGCAAACATGACCGTTCCCGCCCCGCCGACCAAACCACCGCAACCGATGGTCGCGGTCAATTCTTCGCCCCGGCGCGTGGATATGCCGTTTACGCCTTGAAATAAAAAAAGCTCTCGCTATGTAAACCAAAACACAGCGAGAGCTTTTTTATTCACTACCAACTTAATATCTCAGTAATCATTCACGAACGATTACATCAACTATAATTCCGGCATGAACTTAAACCTGATAAATAAAGTAGCCATCGTCACCGGCGCCAGCCGCGGGATCGGAAACTCCATCTCGCAGGTTTTATCTGCAGAAGGGGTAAAGTTGACTCTCGCGGCACGCTCGCCGCTCGAAGAGTTCAGCGCCTCCCTCCCCGCCGAAAGCCTGCCTCTCTCCATTGACCTGCGCCACCCCGATTCAGCTTCCCATGTAGTAGATGCCACTCTCGAGAAGTTCGGCAAGATCGACATCCTCATCAACAATGCCGGAGCCACCAAACGCGGCGACTTCCTCACCCTCACCGATGATGACTGGGCAGATGGATACGCTCTCAAACTCTTCGGAGCCATGCGTCTCTCCCGCAGCGCATGGGTTCATTTGATGAAGAGTAATGGCTGCATCATCAACATCATTGGCATCGGCGGGCGCACAGGCTCGGCTGAATTCGCAATTGGCGGGTCGGTCAATGCGGCGCTGATGAACCTCACCAAAGTCCTGGCAGACCGCGGCATCAAAGACGGAGTGCGAGTCAACGCCATCAACCCCGGCTCCATCGCTACTGAACGGCTGCAAACCCGCATCCGAACCTTTGCCAGCGAAAACAACCTCAGCCATGCAGAAGCAACATTACAAATGGCAAACCACCTCAATATCTCCCGCTTCGGCACACCGGAAGAGATCGCCCAGGCAGTTGCCTTCCTTGCTTCGCCACAAGCATCTTACATCCACGGCTCCATTCTTGATGTAGATGGGGGCGCAACGAGAACGTTATAACGGTACAATCATCCAATGAGAACTCGATCCGGGTATATAGCTTGGTTGGGCATATTCCTCTTTATCCTGGGGATAAGTATGGGCTTGTCTCTATCCGCTGCCATGACCTGGGGCGAAATAGAGACCAACCTCATTGCAACGCCTACAGATTCGAAGTCGCTTTCCCTTTCCTGTCCGTGGATGATCGCACCAGGTGAAACCAGCACGATCAAGACCGAGATCATTAACGACCTTGAGCAGGAGATCGAGCCCATGGTCATTGCCGAATTTGGTCAGCCCAACACCCCTGCCCAAAAACGCGAATCCAAAATTTACATACTAAGCCCGCGCGAAACGCAACCTCTCCAATGGAGGGTGGATGATTCATACGCAGCATTCGGGCGGGTGATTCCCGTTCTCATCATTCAGTCCCGCTTTAACCTCAACTCACCTCGCACGGGTGCATGCGGGATCTTATTGTTCAGTATCTTTGGGTTAAGCGGACTCCAAACCTTGATCTGCATTATTATCTGCAGCCTGATTTGCATCGCAGTCGGCACCATTCTGAGCCGCCCTTATTTTTCTACAACTGATGAACATATAAAAAAATTCGCTCAAATAGGCAGGTTGCTTGCCATAATCACAGTTGCCGCATTAGCGATTGCCCTGCTGCGGTGGTGGGGACTGACCACTTTGCTACTAACTATCTGTGCGATCACCATCGGCACTGCTGTGACCGAGCTTTTAGTACCTTCGAACAGATCCAGAAGTTAGGACACGAAGGAAGCGCAAATGTACGTGTACCACAAATAACCCCTGGCAAGGAACGGAACAGCCGCCTTGATACTGACGGAAAAACATCAATGACAGACCTAATTCCCATTCATTTTTACGATGATGTTATCAAAGTTCAATTTGATGAAGCGCCCGTGCGCGAGAAAGCCCCGCACTGTCCGAATGGTTTCGTTTGGGATGAGCAAACTTACCGTATTACAGCCACCCTCTCCGAATGGACCGACTTCTCGCGCAAAGGCAAAATGGCAAAGAACATGCGCCCCGCCCATGCAGAGGCAGCTTCCATCCGCGGGTCACTCAACGTGGGACGTTACTACTTCCGCGTGCAGGTTGAAAGCGGACGGATCTTCGATATCTACTATGACCGCGCCATGAAAAGCGTGGACGACCGCAAAGGTCAATGGTTTATTTATCGGGAATTGGAACAATCAAATGGAACAACAACCGCAAAACAATAATACCCCGGGAACGCAGCCGCCTCCTGCTGCCCCCATGCCTGCTTCATGGACTGCAAGCGATACCTGGCTGGGGCTTTTTCTTTTGGTATTAAGCATTTTTGTATACGTCCTTGCCATATCACTGGTGGGAGACTCTCAGAATACCGGCATCTTTTTCGTTGCCACATTCGAGTTCATTTTACTCATCCCCATTGCCATTATCTTTTCACTGCGTAAAGTGCGCTGGGTGGAATTGGGGCTGCGTGGATTTAATCGCAACAACCTTGCACTGGGATGCGGACTGCTGGCGGCAGTGTACTTCCTCGTCATCATCAACAATCTCATCATGGTTGCGCTTGGCATCGTCACCCAGGCAGATATACTTTCGGAGATCCTTGGCGAACTCGACTCGCCACTGCTTTTTGTTTTTGTTACCGTTATTGTGGCACCCTTCACTGAAGAACTGTTCTTTCGCGGTTTCCTTTTCAAAGGGTTACGCGAGAAATACGGCTGGATCAATGCGCTCATGTTCAGTTCCATCATTTTTGCACTTTTTCATGGGCAGATCGCCACACTCATCCCCACCTTTCTGATTGGAGCTTTATTCGCGTACATGTACCAACGCACGGAGTCTGTTTACCCCGGCATGCTCCTGCATTTCACGATCAACGCCGTGGGGGCGCTGATCTTATTCTTCGCAAATCAATTCGGTGCTTTATAAGAACACATCCTCAGAGAAAACCTCTGAGGATGTGTTCTTTATTCTCTCGTGATCAGCCGCACTTGATTATCGTAGAAGAAATAATCCCACGCCCAGTTGAACATCACAATAATGCGGTTCCTGAAACCGATGATGCGATAAATGTGCAGGAAGACCCAGATCACCCAGGCGATGAATCCACTGAACGAAACGCCAAAGATGCGGGCGACGGCGGCGTTACGTCCCACCGTGGCGAGCAGACCGGGGTCTTTGTAGTGAAATGCCTTGGGCTCCTTCCCTTCCATCATCAGACGAATATTCTTCGCCGCCGCCTGACCTTGCTGGATTGCCACGGTCGAAAGCATGGGCAAGGGTTGACCATTTCCATTGGTGAGAAAAGAAGCGTCACCGATCACAAAGGCTTCAGGAAACTGAGGCAGGCTCAAGGTCGCCTGGATGCGAACGCGCCCCATGCTGGCTTTTTCTGCTGGCAATGCATCGATGATCTCGGCAGCTTTCGCGCCCGCCGTCCAGATCAGCGTTTGACTCCCGATCACAGAACCGTCTCCCAAGGTCACGCGTAGACCGTTGAAATCCTGCATCTTGGTGTTCAAGCGCACATCCACCTTTTTATCTTTCAAAAGCCGCAACGTTGCCTGACGCAACTCATCGGGATATGGCGCGATCAAATGCGGACCTGCCTCCAGTAAGATGACTTGAGCCTCGTTCAAATTCAAACGCGGATAATCCTTGCGCATCACATGTGTGATGAGTTCTGCCAACGCTCCTGCCGTTTCCACGCCGGTGGGACCTCCCCCAACGATGACGAAGGTCAGCATGGCTTTACGTTTTTCGAGGTCGGCTTCGTGGCTGGCTTGTTCGAACATCGAAAGCAGATGATTGCGTGTGGTGACGGCGGTCTCAAGGTCTTTGAGTTGCAAGCCGTGTTTTTCGAGCGTATCAAAGCCGAAGAAGTTCGTGCGCGCCCCGGCGGCGATCACAAGATAGTCATACGCGATCACCGAGCCGTTCATCTTCACGAACTTTTCGTTCAAGTTGATCTCGGTCACTTTGCCCATTTGGAAGGCGAGGTTCTTTTGTTTGCGGAAGATCGTACGCACGGGTTGGGCAATTTGCGATGGCAACAGACCGGCAATGGCTACCTGATACAGCAGCGGCTGGAACAGGTGATGGTTATTCTTATCGATCAATGTGATGTGTACAGGTGAGTTGGCAAGTCCGCGAGCGGTTTCGAGACCGGCAAACCCAGCGCCAATGATGACGACATGCGGCTTTTGTTTGGTATTCATAGTTTCCTCTGTGTTGGCAGTTGACAGTCACTTTGGAAGTGACTGTCAACTTTTGTTTTGTTTGTGAAATTTATCACCATTATTATAACCAAACTAGTCTTATTTGTAAACATTTTCACAATAAGACGCTAGTACTACCCACTTAACGGAAAAGCCCCCCGCTTCATTACAACGGGAGGCTTGATTCTATTTATTATCCTTTTCTACACTGACAATTTATCCAGCTGGCGCATGATGAGCATCGTTCAGAAAATATTTCTTCTGGAAAAAGAATGCCACATTGACCAGACCGATCATCACCGGCACTTCGATCAACGGACCGATCACCGCTGCAAATGCCGCACCAGAGCCAATGCCGAAGACAGCAACCGCCACCGCGATCGCCAGTTCAAAGTTATTGCTGGCAGCCGTAAAAGAAAGTGTGGTGGTCTTGGAATAGTCCGCGCCGATGGCTTTGCCCATAAAGAATGAGACAAGGAACATCACCACGAAATAGATCAACAACGGGATGGCAATGCGCACCACATCGAGCGGCAACTGCACGATCACATCACCCTTGAGCGAGAACATCACCACGATGGTAAAGAGTAAAGCAATGAGAGTCATCGGGCTGATCTTTGGCACAAAGACTTTGTGATACCAATCCTTGCCCTTTGCGCGGACGAGGATAAAGCGGGTGAAAAAACCTGCCAGGAATGGAATGCCAAGATAGATAAATACACTGGTTGCGATTTCACTGATGGTGATATCCACAATGTTGCCAGTCATGCCGAACCAAGTCGGCAGAACGGTGATGAAGACATAAGCATACACGCTGTAGAACAACACTTGAAAGATGCTATTGAAAGCAACCAGACCTGCTGCATATTCATTATCGCCTTTGGCAAGTTCATTCCACACAATAACCATTGCGATGCAACGCGCCAGACCGATGAGGATCAGACCGGTCATATATTCCGGATAGCCGCGTAAGAAGATGATGGCAAGCACAAACATCAAAATCGGACCGATCACCCAGTTTTGAATGAGTGAGAGGCTGAGAATCTTCCAATTACGAAAGACATCGCCCAACTCATCGTAGTGGACTTTTGCAAGCGGCGGATACATCATAAGAATCAAGCCGATGGCAATGGGAATGTTTGTGGTTCCCACAGAAACAGCAGTGTTGAAATCTGCCACCGCTTTGGGGAAGAGAAAGCCAATACCCACCCCCACCGCCATGGCAAGGAAGATCCATAGGGTTAGATATCGGTCGAGAAATGAAAGTTCTTTGCGCTTTTCGTTTTTCATTGTTGCCTCCGTATTAATTCGTTTTTAGCAACTCCAGGATCACTTTTTCAATATCATCGCGCACAGCGCGAAAATCATTCAGATCATCGGTCAGCGCGGGGTCGGGGAAACTATGATGAACCTTCTTTCCCTTCCCCAGCCAGACGGGACATTCCTCTGCCGCCGAATCACAGACGGTGACGACAAGGTCAAAGCTTTCGCCTTGAAATTCGTCTGCTCGCTTCGACCTACCCTCATGCTGGATACCAATTTCAGAAAGCGCTGTCAACGCCTTGGGGTGGATGTAGCCCGCAGGCTTTGTCCCCGCGCTGACGGCTTGCCACTCCATGCCCATGCGCGCATTGACGATGGCTTCCGCCATTTGCGAACGGCAGGAATTTCCGGTGCAGAGGAATAAAACTTTTTTCATTTGTCTCTCTCCTTGTACATGGTGTCCGTTCTTTTACCATGACAAAGAGTTAAGCATGTTATCGTTCGGTTAAGGATTCGCCGTTTCCAATGCGCTTGCGATCCAAGTCGTCACTTCCGCAGGCGAAGGGATGCGTCCATACGAAACGACCTTCTCATTGACGACCAACCCCGGAGTAGACATGATGTCGTATGCCATGATGTCGGGATACTCGGTCACTTTGACGATCTCTGCCTGGACTCCCATCTGGTCAACGACTTGATGAGCAATGGCTTCCACTTTTTTACAATTGGCACACCCTGAACCCAATACTTTGATGGTTAACATTTCATTTTCCTTTACAAGATCAAATTGAATAAATAGCCAGTGAAGATGATCGCAATGGCGATGACGACAAAGAACGTCACCAAAAGCGGCATCTTCAAAACGCGTTTGAGAATCACTGCCTCGGGCAAACTTAAGCCAATGACAGACATCATGAATGCCAGCGCTGTGCCTACCGATGCACCTTTCTCGATCAATGTACCAATGATAGGGACAATCCCCGCAGCATTTGAATACAGCGGAATGCCAATGAGCACCGCCAGCGGCACCGACCACCAAGCCTGCGCCCCTAAAATGGACGCCAGGGCATCTTCCGGCACATAGCCATGAATACCCGCCCCTACTGCAATACCAACCACTACATACAACCAGACCTTGCCCACGATCTCTTTCACCGATTGCCAGGCGCGTTCGATACGGTCAGACCAGGTCAGTTTTTCTTCGATCACGTTCACTTTGCGGTGAACCTTCCAGACAAAATCTGCCACGTATCTTTCCATCTTTAGCCGCCCGATGATAAACCCAGCCACGATGGCAACCGCTAAACCCGAAGCCACATACAACCCTGCCACCTTCCAACCAAACAAACCAAACAGCAGGATAATTGCCACTTCATTAATGGTCGGAGCTGCAATGAGGAAGGAGAAGGTAACGCCAAGCGGAATGCCCGCTTCAACAAAGCCGATAAAAAGCGGAACTGCCGAACAAGAACAGAACGGAGTGACAATTCCCAGCATGGCGGCAAAGATATTGCCCACACCTTCGCGCTTGCCGCCCAACAAGGCACGCGTCCGCTCGGGGCTGAAGAAGGTGCGGACAACCGAAATGAGAAATACCATTCCAGAAAGCAAAAGCAGGATCTTCGGCACATCGTAGAGGAAGAAAGCAACAGACTCACCAAGCTGCGAATCTGGAGCAAGCTGCAGTAGGTCGAATGAGATCCAATTTGCAAGAGGTTGGATGAGGTTATACGCGGCTACCCACAAAACAAGGGCAACAGCCAAAGTAGCAAATATCTTTTTTTCAGAATGGGGAACAGATGGGTTAATGAGTGTGGTCATGATCTATAGACTCGTTACGGGGATTAACACGGGTACACATTGCGGGCATTCACAAGATGGATATACCTGCGTATTGATAAGAGAAGAAACGGCTTCGGTGGAAAGTCCGCTTAGGGAGGCAGAAGCAGTAATGAGATCCAATAAAGAGGCGTTCTTTATTTTGTAGAAAACATACCGTCCCTCGCGGCGATCCTGGAGGATATCCGCTTTGCGGAGCGCCATCAAATGCTGCGAGATGTAGGCTTGGCGCAATCCCAATGCGGTTTCAAGGTGACAAACGCATGCTTCGCCTTTGCCGATGGCAAGGAGAATGGCAATGCGCTGCGGAGAAGCTATGGCAGATAAAGGCTCTGCGAGTTGTTTTGAGATTTGAGTAAATGGTTGGTTTTTCATATTCATAAATCTGAATGTATTGTAACGCACATATTCAAAAAATTGAATATGACAATCGTCCTCGAAAAATCACCTCTCCCCTCGCAACAAAAAAGCCTCCCAATAATGGGAGGCTCGGGAGTGTAAATTGTGATTTAGCGCCAGAAATTTTGTGTGGCAGGGATCAGGCGAATCGCTACATCAAGCAAGAGACCGAGCATGAAGAGCGAGCCAAAGGCGCGATTATTGCGAAAACCAATGGGTGCGAAATAAAGGGGCCAGCCGCCCTGTCCTTCAGGGAAGCCTTCGGGGCGGGTTTCAGGCTTGGGCTTGGTGAGAGGCGGAAGACTCTCGCGCAAAGCAGGCAGTGCAAAGAGCACGATCAACATGACTGGTGTGAAGAACTTGGTGGCGATCAAATAGCCAGTGAAAAGATATGGCAAAACCATCATGGCAATAATGGTGTAGCGAGCGGCTTTTTCGCCAATGACCACTGGCAAGGTATAGATCTTCTTTGCCTGGTCCACTTTGATCTTATCGATATGTTTGCCGAAGATGACTGTGGTTACGCCGAGCACGTATGGCAAGCTGGCGATGACGACCGGCCAATTCCAATTTCCTGTGAGGACGTAGTAGCCGCCGCCGATCATGAGCGGCCCCCACACCATGAGAACTGCCACTTCGCCAAGGGCGAGACCTTTGAGAGGCCAGGTGTAGAACAACACAAAGAATGAACCCAGACCAAGCAGGATCCAGGTGGTGGTATTGAATTCGGTCTGCCAGACGAGGTACAAGCCCGCGACCATGGCAAGGATGCCGGTGACCACAAAGTAGGTCAGGTGCTGACGTTTGGTCATCAAACCAGAAGCGACAGGCTGCGCCCCATACATGGTGCGGTAGTAATTGTCCTTATCCACACCCCGGACAAAGTCGGTGTAGTCGTTGAAGATATTATTGCTGGCATGCGCCATGATGAGACCAAAGACCAACGCGAACCAGGGCAGGAAGCTGAACGAACCATCCCGCCAGGCAAACAAACCCGCCAGGGCAGCAGAAATAAAAGTCATGATAAGAACGGCAGCCCGGGTGGAGATGAGCCATTTGGATATGATATCCAATCCATCCCATTCTTCCTTTGAGACCTCAGGGATCACATTAAGTGCTTTTTTCCACATTGCGAAATTCATGTAAGCGCTCCTTTAAAATTTTTGTGATTATACCAATCCATAACAAGGCAACACCAATCACAGGGGAATTCGTTAACCCTCTCCCAATTCAGGGACAGGTTCAATGGGATTGCGATGTGCAATAATATTTTCAACCCAAAAAATGATCAATGCAAGCCACACGATCCCAAAACCGATGAAGCGCGTCGTATCGAAAGGTTCTTTGTAAATAAATACACCGATGAGAAACTGAATGGTAGGAGCAAAATATTGTAAAACACCGATCATGTTCAATGGGATCTCTTTTGCAGCGGAGGCGAACATAAGCAGCGGAATAGTGGTCACCACACCGGCACCAACAAGAAGCAGGTCGACTGTACGCCCGTCATGCAGGAACTCACCAGCACCGGTGGATTGAATAATCATGAGGTAAATTAACGCGATCGGGAAAACGATACCGGTTTCAAGGGTTAACCCATAGACCGAACCAAGCGGGGATAACTTTTTGACCAAGCCATACAACCCAAAAGAAACTGCCAACGAAAGGGCGATCCAGGGCAGGCGACCGTAGGTAATGGTAAGGTAAACCACGCCAATGGCGGCAATGATAATGGGCAGCCATTGCATGGGGCGCAGTTTTTCACGCAGAAAGAATACACCAAACAGCACGCTCAATAATGGATTGATGAAATAGCCGAGGCTGGTTTCGACAATAAACCCGGCATTCACACCCCAAACATAAATAAGCCAGTTCAAGGAAAGCAAAACACCAGCAACCGAATAGATTCCCAACGTTCTGCGGTCAAACGCCACAGCACGGAAATCATTCCACTGACGGGTAAGCAGGATAAAAGCCAGCAAAAGGAGAAAAGACCAGACAATGCGATGTCCAAGCAATTGCAGTGCGGGAACATCATGCAACAATTTCCAGTAGATCGGAAAGAACCCCCACATCGCGTATGCCGCGATGCCGTACCAGATACCTTTTTTCATTTTTCTCCAGAATTTATAATTTTCTTAAATACCACTTACCCGAAACTACTTCGTTCACATCCCGGGCAAAATCGCCTGCCGTTGCGTAACGGTCATCAGGTTCTTTAGCCATTGCCTTCGCGACCACTTCCTGCCATACCGCTGGGATGTTCGATTTGACACTGCGGATATCTGGTATCGGCATTTTTGCATGCGAGTTGATCAGGCTGGTGGCTGAGTCACTTGAGAATGGCAATTGCCCTGCCAACAAACGATAAAGGGTCACACCAAGGGAATACACATCCGAACGCGCATCTACATGGGCACCCCGGGCTTGTTCGGGGCTCATGTACGCCGGTGTACCCACCAGCCATTCCCCGTCATCATCCTTGATGGATTTTGAAGTCGCAATGCCAAAATCAGAGAGGAAGGACTCACCAGACGCATCGAACAAAATATTGGAGGGCTTGATATCACGGTGGATGATGCCTTTGGCATGGGCGGCATCAAGCGCATCCCCCACCCGTTTCAGAATGTGCGCCATCTCTGTCAATTTGATATCGCCCTTATCCAACCGATCTTGCAGGCTGCCGCCTGCCATGTAACGCATCACGATATACGGCTGCTGACCATGCCAGCCGAAATCATAAATGGGCACAATGCAGGGATGCTCCAACGCGGCAATGACCTCGGCTTCATTCTGAAAAAAATCACGATACATCTCATCCAATGTACGGCTGTACATCAACACTTTGACGACAACCTGCCTTTGAATGTATGGATCCTTTGCGAGAATAATGACACCCATGCCCCCCATGGTCAACTCCGATTCGATCTCATACCGTCCAATTTTGGATACACTCATCTCTGCTCTCCAGGTCTCAATGAAATTGTTTTGCGTACGGATGTGATATGAAAACGACTACTCCCAGTCGATAAGCTGACGCCCCGCGAAACCCGCCTCGATCTCGTGCCAGAATTGGATACTCCCCTCACCATATTTCCAACACAGGCAGATCAACCTGCCATCGCGCACCCCGGGGAAATCGATCAGCCCGATCGAAAGGTCCTTCACTTCAATATCCATATCTTGAAGGCGGTGCAGGATCGCATCCAGCCGGTCAAAATCTGGCAATATTTTACTTAATGCCGGGTTGCCGCCATTCCCTGCTGATTTTTCCACCATTGCCCAGATTTCAGGCTGGTGTTCGCGGACCCGCTCCACGATTTCCATCAGTTCCCCCACCATCGGGCGGACGATTTCCAGCAGATGATTTGCCTCTCTTGGCGTGTAGTATTTGGGCATGGGGGACAGTATAACGGAAAGAGGAAGGTAGGTAAATAAGTTTAAAGAATTAGTCGGGCAAAACGGCATTTTGGTGCTGCCCGACAAAACTATTATTTGACAAAACAACTAAACAACCACCGCTGTGTATCCCTTTTCCTTCACGGCTGTAATAATCTGTTCATCGGTCAATTTGGCTTCATCATATTCAATAACCATTTCCAGTTTATGATAGCTGGCATTGATCGCTTTCACGCCATCGAGGTCATCTTCCAGAGATTCGATCTTCATGGCGCAGTTGGTGCAACTCATATCGGGGATTTTGAAGGTTTTTTTTATCATTGAAACTCCATTTTGGACGATGGTTTGTGGTCTTATGGTCTATCGTCTAATTTCCGAACACGATCTGCCCGGTGTACATACCCATCGAACAGGTAAAAAATAATTTTGAGCCTACTTCCTGGGCAGGGATGCTTATCTGGACAGTACCAGACTCTGGCAATAATTGATACACGTTCAAATCAGGGATGACAAAGTCACGCGCACAAGAGTAGGTGTCTTTGGTGATGAGGTTTAAGGTCAAAGTTTTCCCTGCAGGAGCTTTGAGAATGGCAGGGAAATATCCGTTGTTTTCCACGTTTAGGATGACCTCATCACTTGCGGCGGCAGGTTGGGAGGATTCTGCTACAGTATTGGATTCTGCTTGTGGAGCGAGCCAGCCGCGGGTCAGGTTTTGAAGCGAAAGGGGCGAGCCCATCAGGTTGAGTCCGCCGTCCAACGTCACGAGTCCCAAGATCAAAACAACAACAGCGACGAATCGCATAAAGAATTTTTCAAGTTTTGAACCAAGTTCGGTGGCGAGATACGCGACGACGAAAAATACCGGGCTGGTACCGAGGGTGAAGGCGAACATTAATGCCGCGCCCATGAGTACGCTGCCTGTGCCGAGGGCGGTTGCCATCATCGCTTGAGTGACGCCGCAGGGAATGAAGATCGTGAGCAAGCCAAGAAAGATCGGTGTGGCGGTATCTGTGCCTTTGGTAGTTCGGCGGATGTAACGCGTGATGAACTTCGGCGGCTCAATGGAAAAGTAGCGGAAGATAGGGTGGACGTTGAACATGCGCAAGGCGTTGCCAACCATGAAGATGCCGATGGCGATCATAAGGAAGGCGCGGGTCAACGGACTTAATGTAAGGAAGGAACCAAGCCAGCCGAGCAAGGCTCCCATCAATGTATACGCAACCAGTTTTGCAAGGAGAAAAAGTGCTATCGGCATGGCAGAATTGGTACGCGCTGCTTTTTTATTTTTGGCTTGGGCGCTGTAATCCTGCTCGATCTGATACGCCAGCGAACTGGCGAGCAAACCACCCTGTACCGCAAGGCAGCTCAGTCCGCCAGTAGTAATGCCAGTGACGAACGCCACGACGAGTTGACTCATCACACTGGCATCGGCAGTGATGTTGATGGAATTCGTATCAGGCGCAAAGACGATCATGGCAACAGCCACGGCAAGGAAAATAACGCCGAGCATCACAACAATGACAGGGTCTACCGAAGGTTTTTGATTCTTACTCATTCGACCTCAATAAAGTTTTTTCACATTACACATTACGGCTTACGCAAATTCTTAATGCGTAAGCCGTAAATTCGTTTCTTATCGCTGCCCGCCATCCCAAACGACGAAGGGCATGTTGATGACTACGCCAGGTTGTTCGATGGTCAATTCACCGGCAGTTTCGGCAGCCAACACATCATCGACATGGGTCAATTCGCGAGCTTTGGATTCATCTGTCCAAGTGATGACATTGAGGCGGCGAAGCGGAGTGTACCCATCGGTGCCGGGAGGGTTATCGAACACGTCAGCTTGAAACCCGAACGGACCTGAACCAGCCAAGCCATTGGTGAAAACATAAACATTCGCCAATGATTCATCAGGCACATTCGCCAGCGAAGGCACGAGGATCACTGGTGACTTCATCATGTCGGTCAGGGCTTGTGATACACCGGGGTCTGAAGCTTCGGTGTGGATGAAATAAATTTCCTTGCCATCTGCCCAGGCTTTGCCTGCGGGCAATTCGGCTTTGGGCATTTCGGCAGCTTTGGGGGCACAGGCGGTCAACGTGACAAACAATACAGTCATCAGTAGTAAAGCTATCTTTTTCATTTTAAGAGTTCCTTTTGTCAAATTCGGATTCATCGACATCCTCGGGCGGATGTTCAACCTCTCCAGCCATAAAAGCTTCCGGCGCAAGCAGAAATGCTTTCAGGCAGGCGGCATTACAAAAGTAGACTCTCTCTCCGTTAAACATCGCACTAGGGTAAGTGGATGGGTCTTTCAAGATTCCGCCACAGGCGGATTTGATTTCCTGCTGTTCAGGTTCTTGAGTTAGATTGGTCATATATTCTTGTGACGATGGACAATAGACGATTGACCATAAAACCATCCATCGTCTATCGTCCGTGGTCTATCATCATCCTAAATCTTCACACCGCGCAATCGCAAACTATTCGTCACCACAAAGACACTGCTGAACGCCATCGCGCCAGCGGCGAGCATCGGGTTCAAATATCCAAGCATCGCGGCAGGGATGAGGATCACGTTGTAAATGAACGCCCAGAACAGGTTTTGCTTGATGGTCGTGACCGTCTTGCGAGACAAACTTATTGCACGCGACACGCCGCGCAGATCGCCGCTCATCAAAGTCACAGGTGCGGCAGCCATGGCAACGTCTGTGCCTGTGCCAATGGCGAGACCTACATCCGCTTGCGCGAGAGCAGGCGCATCGTTGACACCGTCACCGACCATCGCAACGACTGACGATTGACCATGGACCATGGACGATTGCAACTTCTTGACCTCAGCAGATTTGCCTTCGGGCAAGACTTCAGCCAGCACTGTGTCAACACCAACTTGCTTCGCAATCGCTTCAGCAGTTTTCTGGTTGTCGCCGGTGATCATTGCAACTTTCAAGCCCATCTTGTGCAGGTCGGCAATCGCATCTTTCGAACTGTCCTTGATGGTATCTGCCACCGCAATGATTCCTGCGGCGACGTTATCCACCGCAACCAGCATCGCCGTCTTGGCTTCGGATTGTAGACGCGACACTTCGGATTCGAGACTGCCTAACGAGATTCCTCTCGCCTCGAACATTCTCTTGTTCCCGACCATCACGCTTCTTCCTTCGACCTCGGCTTGAACGCCATGCCCAGCCTCTGCCTTGAACCCAGCCGGATCCACCAACGTCAGCCCGCGAGTGGTGGCTTCCGCCCAGATCGCTTCACCGAGCGGATGTTCACTACCTTTCTCAACACTCGCAGCCAAGCGGAGCAGTTCGTCCGCGGTCAATTGTCTATTGTCTGCGGTCACAATATCCGTCACCGCTGGTTGACCTTTCGTGATCGTCCCGGTTTTATCGAGAACAACTACGCTAACTTTTCCTGCACGTTCCAAGGCTTCACTATTTCTAAACAAGATACCCGCTTCTGCGCCTTTGCCCGTCCCCACCATGATGGCGGTTGGTGTGGCGAGTCCCATTGCACATGGGCAAGCAATAACAAGCACAGCCACCATATAAATCAGTGCGCGGGTGAAATTATCAATATCCGAATTGATCGGCAAGGTCGGACCAAAGAAGTACCAACCGAAAAACGTCAGCGTGGCAATGGCAATAACCGCAGGGACAAACACGGCAGAGACTTGATCCGCCATTTTCTGAATGGGAGCCTTGCTGCCTTGCGCGTCTTCTACGAGTTTAATGATCTGCGCCAGGGCGGTTTCTTTTCCAACTTTGGTGGCTTCGAATTTGAGCATGCCGAGTTTATTGAGCGTCGCACCGATGACAGCATCACCCGGTTTCTTTTCTACCGGAAGAGACTCGCCCGTCAGCATGGATTCGTCGATCGCACTGCGACCTTCGACCACCACCCCATCCACAGCGATCTTCTCACCGGGTTTGGCGATCACCACATCCCCCACGCGAACATCGTCCACGGGTACTTCGGTTTCGACACCCTCACGGATGACGCGCGCGGTCTTGGCACGCAGACCCATCATTTTCTTGATGGCATCGGAGGTACGTCCCTTGGCACGGGCTTCGAGGAACTTGCCGAGTTTGATCAGAGTGATAATGACCGCAGCGGTCTCGTAATAGACGTGTCCCATCAGCCAGCCGAACGTGATCGGCAACGAATAGAAGAACGCGGCAGAAGAGCCCATCGCAATCAGCACATCCATATTCGCCGATCGATTGCGCAGCGACTTGAACGCACCCACGTAATATTGCCAACCTACATAAAATTGAACTGGCAAAGCCAACGCCAGCATCAGCCAGTTAAACCAGGGTTGGGCGTCGCGCATGCCGTCCATGGTGGTGCCAGTGTAAAAAAAGGAAGGAAGCAGCCCGAAGTCTTTGCTCATGGAAAGAACAAAAAGCGGGACTGTAAATATCAAACCAATGATGAGCAGACGGCGCTGTTCGTTGATCTCATGTTCGCGCGCCATTGCTTCGGCATCTTCTGCCACACCGCCAAGTTCTATGGCTTCAAAACCAGCAGCAGATACTGCACGGCGTAATTCAGCTTGCGTAATAATGGTCGGCACGTATTTGACACGCGCCTTTTCAGTTGTAAATGTCACCTGCGCTTCGAGAACGCCTTCGAGTTTGGCGAGGGCTTTTTCGAGGCGGCGGGCATCGTTGTCATCGGACAAACGCTTGATGACAAGATCCGCTTCACCGGTGGCTACGCCATACCCGGCACGGTTGACGCGGGCGATGAAATCGGTCAGCCCAAGTTTGGATGCGTCAAAATCCAGTGTGGCGCGTTCGGAGGAAAGGTTCACCACCGCGGTTTGCACGCCATCGAGCTTTTTCAAATTGCGCTCCACCGTGGCAACACAGTTGGCGCAGGTCATGCCGGTAATGGGGATTGTGAGTTGCTTTGTTTCGGTCATTTAAACCTTCTTGTAGACCTGACAGGTTTTCGAAACCTGTCAGGTCTAAGTAATTACAAAGTAAGCAAACCTTCAGCGGGATAATTGATCTCGGCAAGCAATGCCTTGATCTTGGCTTCGTCGGCAGGCGCATCGAAGGTGATAACAACCTTCTTGGTGGCTTCTTCAGCCTTTACGGACTGAACGCCCTGCAATTCGCCCACTTCCATTTCAATGGTGTGGGTGCAATGTCCGCAATGGATGGCGGGGACGTTATAGGTTACGGTGGTCATGGTTTATTTCTCCTATTTTGTTTTAATGTTTAAGGATCAAGGTTGAGGGTTCAATTGCAATATGAAACCTGCACCCTTAAACCTTTGTTGACATTTCAAATACTTCTGTGATCTCTTTCAAGACCCGTTCGCGTTCTTTCTTATCATTTCCCTGGATCGCCGTGATAACACAGGAATTCAGGTGGTCTTCAAGAATTTTTGAACTGACCTTGTTCAAAGCGGCTTCTACAGCCTGTATCTGACGGATGATATCGATACAATATGCATCTTCCTCCACCATACGGATGACTCCGCGCAGGTGTCCTTCCACGGTCTTTAATCGTCTAAGTGTCGCTTCGTTTTCCATAGTTACCTCTAGCTTCCAGATACAGTCCGCTTAGTTTCTCTTACCCCCCCCCAGGGGGGTAGGGGTAAGAGAAATATACGCCATCTCGTACCCTCTCGTCAAGTCGATAAATGTCATCGGATTGGGGTGTATATTGACAAGTATAATTTTCGAGATGAAAAGAAAAACGCCTCTTCTCTTAACAATAAGCCTGCTCCTGTTTCTGACAGCCGCCTGCACACCGAAAGCGACCCCTGACCCCAATGTGCAGATCCAGCAGGCAGTCAACGCCACCATTGCCGCCATCCCCACCTCCACACGGACGACTCCCCCCACCCCATTTCCATCATCCACGCCGTTCAGCCTGATCGGCTTGTTCTGCGAATATCAGTTTTGCATCGGTCATCCCGTGGATGTATCCTTCTTTGATGTGAGCGCGCAGCAGAACCCTGCCTCTCCCAGCACCTACAGCCAGGGATTGATCGCCGCCTTCAATGGAAATCTCTTCATTCAAACCATGTGGCAGATCGCGCCGAATACAGCTGACCCAAAATTCCTCTTCGATACCCTGCTCGACGATGCCATTGACACCCCGACCAACAACCTCGATGTCTTTCTAACCCGCAACATGAACGTAGTCTACGACAATATCACCACCATCGCCACCCCGGCACTCCCCTACGGCGGCGCAGGCGCATGGACCTGCGGCGACCGCGTCTTTGCCTGGAAAGTCTATACCCCACAAGCCGATGCCGCCCGTGGGCTTTTCGATGAAGCCCTGGCGCGCTTCACGTGTGGTCAGTAGGACAAATAGGTGAATGGCAATACGTATGAAGAAAGATATTATCTTGTCAAGGAGATACTCAAATGTCCACCGAACAAGACCTTATCAACCTACGCGTCCGCGTAGCAGAACTGGAAGTTAAATTAGATTTCCTTTACAGGAAATTAGGCATTGAATACGTCAATAACCCCGGCATGGCAGATTCGCGGATTATTGAACTGCTCAAGAAAGGCAACAAGCTTGAAGCTATCAAAGTCTACCGCGACCTGACCAATGCCGACCTGATTGACGCAAAAAGAGAAGTGGAAAAAATCGAAGCAAGCATTTTATAAAGAAAAGAGCCGGAGACAAAATGTCTCCGGCTCTTTTCTATCTTATCTCGGCTTAAAGCTGGCGATCTCTTTTTGCATAATACTTACATCAAAAACCCTGCCGTGTGCCGGGTGAACTTTCTTAATCCCCATCGGCAAGATCTTCTTCCAGCTTTCGACGACCTTATTGATATCATCTGCAAGCACGGGCAAACCGGGCGTCAGGCGCAGATACCAATCGTTCATCGCCATATCCCCTATGAGGGCATCGCCCGTCTCGAGCAAAATACTCACATGTCCCTGTGAATGACCAGGGGTATAAACGACTTCACCGGGAATGCCATACTCTTTCAGCGACATACCAGCATCGGAAATAACCGTATCCACTTTGAGCGGGGGAAGATGCGGATTTAATATCCGCTTTGCCGACCATGCCATCATCCGACCATACGGTGTTGTTCCATTTGGAAATGGCGGCTGCCCCGTTTCAACCATGAACTGATCCTTTTTGTGGACAGCGATCTTTGCGCCGGTGAGCTTTTGAATATCGGCAAGGCAGGTGATGTGATCCCAATGCCCATGCGTCAGCAGGATCAACTTGATCTCTTTCGGGTCAATGTGCAATGCCTGCAGTTGCCGCTGAAACGAAGGAAAACCGCCCATTGCACCGCCATCAATAAGAATAGTGCGGTCGCCGCGTAAAAGAAAGCAATTGCAAATACCAACTGGAATACGATGAAATGTAAAACTCATTTTTCGTATCCATGCGGATGCGTTGTGTGCCATTCCCAGGCACTTGAGAGGATATCCTGCAGGTTGGTATTCTTTGGTTCCCAGCCTAATTCCTTTTTGATCTTCGTTGGAGAGGCAACCAAACGCGCCGAGTCACCGGCGCGACGCGGCTGTTCAACAACAGGAATGGCATGTCCCGTTACCTTACGCGCAGCCTCGATCACTTCACGAACGGAGAATCCGTTGCCACTGCCCACGTTGTAGATCATCTTGTCGCGCTTCTCCAACGCGCCCAATGCAAGGACGTGCGCTGAGACCAAATCACCCAGATGAATATAATCACGAATGCAGGTTCCATCGGGGGTGGGGTAATCGGTGCCAAAGATCGTGGCGCTCTCTGCTTGACCCAATGCAATTTGCAACACACGTGGAATCAAATGTGACTCAGGCTGATGCGCCTCGCCCCGTCCGGGCAATGCGCCGCAGGCATTAAAGTAACGCAAGATGGCATAGTGCATTCCGAAAATCGAACGATACCACTCAAGCACTTGCTCGGTCATCAACTTTGTGTGACCATATACATTGGTTGGTCCGATCGGCGAATCTTCCGTCAGCGGCTCTTCGCTCGATTGATATACCGCTGCCGTAGAGGAAAAGACGATCTTTCGCACGCCAGCTTGCACAGCCGCATCCATCAATTGGACTGAATTAGCGAAGTTGTTACGAAAAAATCTACCGGGATCTTTCATGCTTTCACCGGCTTCGATGAATGCCGCAAAATGCATTACGGCATCATATTTTTTTGAATTCAACACCGCGGCAAGCGCCTGACTGTCATCTAATGAGGCATGGATGAATTCTGCTCCAGCCGGAACCGCTTCGCGATGCCCGGTAACGAGTGAATCATAAACAGTAACGGAATGCCCTGCCTTGATGAGTGCTTCTGCGGTCGCAGAGCCGATATAGCCTGCACCGCCGGTTAAAAAGATGTTCATGTATACTCCTGTTTAAGCTAGAAACAAAATTATACCCGTGGTACGAACCCTGTCTCTTATTCGCTTTCAGGCTGCGGGTTCCATGCCTCGGCGTACCATTGTAGGTATTCATGTACATGCAAACCCCAATAAAGTTCGGAATGATCACCCGACAGGAAATGATATTCATGAGTGTAGGAATAACGTGTGAGTGACTGCTCAAATTGGACAATGCTTTTTAACTCACGGTCATTATCTCCGGCATCCAACCAGATGCGCGGGCGGCTTTCCTGAGGGATGCTTTGCATGAGTTTATCTACGACATAGCCATCACCCTTAAAAATGGCGGGAGAGTGCAAACCCAATGAACCGAACATGCCGGGGTTCTCCAAACCCAGTTGAGCTGTCCAGCCGCCCCCGCGGGAAAGCCCGCCAAGGGCGCGATGGTCGCGATCTGGAATGGTGCGATAGTTGGCATCAATATGCGGAACCAGCGCACCGACAAGACGCACCCCAAACGTGGAGCCGGGGCTTGAATTCCAATAATTATCATTGGGAAAGACAACGATAAACGGGACACTCTCTCCGCGAAGATACATTTCATCCGCAACCTGCGGCACCCCCAACCGCACCCATTGATCCATGGTATAGGTTTGCCCATGCAGCAAATAGAGGACGGGGTAACGCAAGTCGGTCAGTTCGGAGTAACAAGGCGGCAGGTAGATAAGAAATTCCTGCGACGGGACGGTGGCAGTCACCACTCCCTGTTCGATCTTGCCTGGCTGGCTAAGGCAGCCCAACGGAGTTGCCGTTGCTGTCGGCGGCACAGGGCTGGGACTGGGCGTCACTGTAGCAGTGGAAGTAGGAGGGAGAGTAACGGTCGCAGTCGGTACAGCCTCTTCCAGGGACGAGCAGGCTGAAGCTCCAAAAAGAAGCAAAAATAGAGTTATTGTGAGAATGGCTTGACGGGTATTCATTCTTCGCATTATACTCGGCAGGCTTATTTACATCGGGGCGTGGCGCAGTCCGGCTAGCGCGCTTGCTTTGGGAGCAAGAGGTCGCAGGTTCGAATCCTGTCGCCCCGACTAAATAGCAAATCAGGTGCAGGTTTCCCCATTGAGGGGATTGTACAAATCCTGTCGCCCCGACTAAATAGCAAATCAGGTGCAGGTTTCCCCATTGAGGGGATTGTACAAATCCTGTCGCCCCGACTAAATAGCAAATCAGGTGCAGGTTTCCCCATTGAGGGGATTGTACAAATCCTGTCGCCCCGACTAAATAGCAAATCAGGTGCAGGTTTCCCCATTGAGGGGATTGTACAAATCCTGTCGCCCCGACTAAATAGCAAAACAGGTGCGGGTTTCCCCATTGAGGGGATTGTACGAATCCTGTCGCCCCGACTAAATAGCAAATCAGGTGCAGGTTTCCCCATTGAGGGATAAGGCAGCCTATCAAAACTATGTAGAGGCTAGGAGACACGAACGTTACAGTTATGTGATGCGTGTCTCTCTTAATTTAAGCTGTGTTAAAATTAATTTCAAAGGATTTTCCATGGCAAAACAAATCGATTGTGTCGTTGAAGCCGTACGTTATAAGAATGGTCAGATCGTTGTAGTGCGCGCCTATGAACGCCGTGGCTTCACCTTCTCAGACCGGCTCGTTTTAGACCGTAAGACCCTGCTTGAACGCCTGCAAAAAGGACAGCAGTTTGTTTCCGGCACGCGGCAGGAGTTGAAGGCAAGTACTTTTACGCTCGCCAAATCCATTATGCTGGTCAAGACAGATGACCGTGAATATATCGCCACTCATGAAAACGCGGCAAAAGATGAGCTGGAGAACGTCCCGCTCTTTTAGGTGACATGCATGAAAGTTATCGATAGAACTCCATTCCTGGATCAACAAGGGAGCATCAGCGTCGTTGCCCGTGTTCAAGGAACCCTTAAATTCGGACCAAACTGGTTCCCCGAAACGGAAGCACAGCGGCCTGTGATTGCCCAATTGGACCGCCTTTTGGATAAGGGGTTCGCATTAATTCGAAACTTTACCCTGCCCGGCAGCGACATTATCATTCCCATGATCCTGATCGGACCCGGCTCCATGACGGTGATACTCGCCTCCCCCGTCAAAGGACAATTTGAAGCCAAGGAAACAGAATGGAACACGGTCAGCAATGGCGTGGCAACCCCCGCTAAAAGAAACTTGATCGACCTGCTATTAAAACTAAGGCGAGCTTTCCAAAAGTACCTGGAAATAAACAATATCAATACCCCATTTCAAGTGGATGCGGTCCTGATCGCCATTGACCCCGGCGCGAACATCGAATCGATCAGACCGGCGGTGCGGGTATTGCGCAGCGATGCGATCAAACAATTTGCGAACAGCCTCAATCAGACCGGCGCTGTGTTGCGTGCCGAACAAGTGTTGGCGCTGGCAGATTTGATCATCGAACCCCAACCGAGTACCACCATTGTTCAGGAGGGAGAAGCTCCCCCGCCTCAGACTATGAAACCGGTTGAAAAACGAGCACCCGCCGCCGCTCCTCAAACACAAATTCCTAATGCGGCGCCCAAGGCTCCACCCAAAGCAGCCTCAAACGCCGCGCCCAAAGCGCAACCAGCGCAGCCTGCCAGAAAAAAATCCTCTGGCATCTCGCGTTCACAAATCATCCTGCTAGCAGGATTGGGAATTGTGGAATGCTGTGTGGTTATCGCTGGAGCATTCGCGCTATTCTATCTGACCCCCTAACATAACCTGAATTGAACGCATTATTTCTATCCGTTGTCATCCCCGCTCACAATGAAGCGAATCGCCTGCCGCGTACACTCGAGCAGGTCTTTTCGTTCCTGCAAGAACAGACCTATACCAGTGAAGTCATCGTCGTGGAAAATGGAAGCACAGACAACACCCTTGAGCTTGCCAGACAATTCGCACAACGTCACCCCAACCTGATCGTAGTGCATGAAGAAAACAAAGGCAAAGGGAATGCCGTCCGCCGTGGCATGCTTGAAGCGCATGGTGAATTCCGCTTCATTTGCGACGCCGATCTTTCCATGCCCATCGAAGACCTGCAAAAATTCCTGCCGCCCGCCTTGGACGATTTCGATGTTGCCATCGGTTCACGTGAAGCGCCAGGCGCCATCCGCTACAATGAGCCGCCCTACCGCCACCTCGGTGGACGTGCCATCAACTTCGCCATCCGCGCCTTGATCCTGCCTGGCTTGCACGACACCCAATGCGGCTTCAAATGTTTCCGTGCAGAAACCACCGAAACCATCCTGCGGCAACAAACACAGACCGGCTGGTCTTTCGATATTGAATTACTCTACCTTGCCCGCCGCAATAAAATGCGTATCCGTGAGATTCCCATTCACTGGTATTACGACGCTGACAGCAAGGTCAGCGCGGTACGTGACGCCCTGCGCATGATCGGCGACATCTTCCGCATCCGCCTCAATGGGATACGCGGCGTGTATGATCCCAAACCCTGATTTAACGTACGAAAAAAACATCTGGTCTTCCTATACTTTGATCGCCGGAATGGATGAAGCCGGGCGCGGCGCCCTTGCCGGACCCGTCTGCGTCGGCGCGGTCATCCTCCCCCACAACCATCCGCATCTTCTCCAAACTCTTAGCGGAGTACACGACTCCAAGCAGTTAACTCCCGACAAACGCACCAAACTTGTACCGCATATCAAAGAGACCGCCATCGCCTGGGGTATCGGATTCGCATCCGCAGAGGAAATCGACTCATTAGGCATTGTGCCCGCAACTCGTCTTGCCGCAAGCCGCGCACTGGAAGGGTTGCATCAATTTCCTCAGTACCTGTTAACAGATTTCCGCCTTGAACTCCCCGAGCTGGACCTTCCTCAAACTGCCATCGTCAAAGGTGACCAGCGTTCATTAAGTATCGCCTGCGCATCCATCCTCG
>NZ_JADJDD010000020.1:0-14970 GCF_016702885.1 Candidatus Villigracilis vicinus | reverse complement strand
AATACTTATCCATCCACCGCAAAATGTGATTGAGCCGCGCAATGCGCCGATCCGTGCGACCGATGCGCGAGAGTCCATGCGGTTCTTCGGGGAAGCGCACGAACTCCGTCTCCACGCCTGCGCGTTTGAGCGCCACGAAGGCTTGCTCACCCTGCTCGATGGGACAGCGATGGTCATGCTCGTTGTGGATGATGAGCGTGGGCGTCTTGGCTTCGCCCAAATATTTCACCGGCGACATGTTCCACAACTTGTCCATGCTCTCTTGCGGTGAGCCGGATTTTGCCCAGAACTGAAAGATCCAGTTGAAATCGCTCGAGCCCCACATGCTGACCCAGTTGGTGACACTGCGCTGTGCCACCGCCGATTTGAAGCGGTTGGTATGCCCAACGATCCACAAGGTCATGAATCCGCCATACGAGCCGCCTGTCACGCCCATGCGTTTGGAGTCGATGTACGGCTTCCGTGCCACAAGGTCTGCGAACTTCATCAAGTCGTCATAGTCTGGTCCGCCGAAATCGCCCCAGATCGCCTTCGAATGTTTCTCGCCGTAGCCTCGTCCGCCGCGCGGATTGGTGAAGTACACCACATAGCCGTTCGACGCAAAATAATTAAACTCATGCATGAAGAACTTGCCATACTGCGTCCACGGTCCGCCGTGAATTTCAAAGATGGACGGATAGGTTTTGTTCGGGTCAAAATTGGGCGGGAACATGATCCAGCCTTGCAGGTCGGTGCCGTCCGCGCCTTTGTACCAAACCTCTTCCACCTTGGGCAACTTCACCGCAGCAAAATAATCGCGGTTGATGTGCGTCAGATATCGCACCGTGCTGCCGCCCAACTCGCGCAAGTGAACCTGCGGCGTGTCTTGCATCCCGCCGTAAAAATACGCCACCTGTTTTTGGGATTTGTCGAACGAGACGGTTCCCAGCGCCCCGCCTTCGCCGATCACTTCCGTCATATTCTTGCCAGCGATGTCGATCCGCTTCAAAACCGTGGACCCGTGAACTGCTGCCTGGAAGTAGATAGCTTTTCCATCGTTTGACCACACCGGCGCAACCGTCTCCGCTGAGCCAAAATCGGTGATGATATCTGCCATGGTATGCAGGTCATATTTCCTGGTCAGGTTTCGAGCCGGTTCTGAACCGTCCACAGGCACTACCCATAAACTCGTGTTCTGATAATCCAAGTGTTCGCCTTCGGTACCTAAATACGCCAGCCATTTGCCATCCGGCGAGAATGCGAGAAAGAACTTTGCCCCGAGTGGTGTATTGTTGAGCTTGCGCGGCTTGCCGCCATCTGCAGGCATGACGAAGATGTCATCGTGTTCAACATTAGCATCGGGGTCTTCTGTGCGATTCGATATATAAGCAATCGACCTGCCATCAGGCGAATAGACCGGAAAATTCTCATCGTGTACGGCACCCTCGGTTAGTTGCTTGCCTTTGCCCGTACGCGCATCGACGACCCAAATGTGAGTCCGCTCGTGGGGGAGGTAGCCGTAGCCATCCATCTTATAAAAGAGACGTGTGTAATGACGCACCACCACGCCAAGCTTTTTCTTCTGCTCATCTTTTTCGCGTTCCAACTCTTCTGTATCCGTCTTGCGGATTGTACATAGAAGTTTGCGCCCATCAGGTGACCAGCCCACGAGGTCGATCTCCCCGTCAATGGAAGTCAACTTGCGTGCTTCACCGCCATCAAAGGGGATGAGATGAATTTGCGGGTTGTCATTTCCCGCGCGGCTGGAGAGGAAAGCGATGGTATTTCCATCCGGTGACCAACTCGGAGAATAATCTGACTGATTGCCATGCGTGAACTGACGCGGCTCACCGCCTCCGCTTGGGACGATCCACAAGTTGCCATATTTTTTCTCAGTTTTGCGGTCCACTCGTTGGATGCGATACACAACGTGCCCGCCATCGGGTGAAATGCTTACATTCGATAATTGTTGCAGGGAATACAGGTCTTCGGCAGTGACTAAACGTTTCTTTGGGGCTGGCATAAAAGACTCCTTTTCGGAATGTTATTTCGGAGAATGCAGTTGAATTGTATAACATTCCCGGGTGGGTAGGGTAATAAAAACAGTTATCAAAAGATGACTGTGTCATACTATTCGGATGATACCTATTTCTGTTTCAACGTATGTACGACGATCTCCGGCGGACAATAGAACCTCGCGAAAACACCCGAACAACCCACGCCCGCGGAAGTGTATCCGTTCATATCGTTATACTTCCACCGCCCGGCAATATATTTCGATTTGCAGCGGGCATTTCTCAGGATAGGAATCCCTCCCGGCAGACACATTTGCCCGGCATGGGTATGCCCGGTCAGGTAGAGCCCAAAACCCAACTCTGCTGCCTCGGGGAGCAGTTCGGGGGAATGTGCCAATAAAATTTTGACTGCATCCGACGGCACATTTTTCAATGCTTTGTTGAAATCTTGTTCCCCGTAAAAATGGGCATCGTCCAGCCCGACGATCCAAAGTTTTTCTCCATTGGTGTCGAGTGCAATGGCTTCGTTCATCAACAAGGGAATCCCTGTTGATTCGATCATGGGTACCATTTCAATAAAATCATGGTTGCCAAGAATTCCGTAGACTCCATACTTGCACTGCAAGGCAGGTGCCAGGGCTTGCAGTTCTTCAACAATATGCAGGTAGCGCCCGGTATCCCAAATGCGAAAGTCGCCAGTCACAACGCAAAGGTCGAAGCTCAGCCCTGAAATAGCCCTGGCAATATGCTTCCCAAAACCGGGGTAGCCGTCAATATGAATATCGGAAAGATGAAGGATACGCAACCCGTTGAAGGCATCAGGCAGGTTGGGGAAGGGGACAGGGTTTTCCCGAACAATGAACTGTAGTGCGTTGCGTTCCCCGATCTTTTTTAGCCCGCTTATCCGCAGAGTAAACTCAACAAATTTCACAAACGTGGGAATGTTCTCGTAGTGGAACGACCCTACACCGTTCCCCATGACGTTGAGGATATGATCCACCTGGGTCCGCATTCGTCTTCCAAAATGCTCATCCCCCAAGCGTTCACGCAGTGCATTGAAAGTTTGCTCGTCCATGAGTCCTCCAATTCCTTGCCTCATCTTAGCATGAACAAGTTTACAGAATTCAGACTGTAATGAAGGGGTATTGAAAAAACAACAGCCACTTGTAAGTGGCTGTTGTTAAATTACTTCTTCCGTTCTTCCAAGCCCTTCACCATCAACTCTTTCGCAACGTTCGGGTCTGCTTTGCCTTTCGTGGCTCTCGCAACCTGACCCATGAACCACTGGAACAAGGTCTCTTTGCCTGCGTTGTACTCGTCCACTTCTTTGGGGTTGTCGTTCAAAATTTTTGTCACCAATTCTTGAATGGCGTTCACATCTGTCATCTGCAAGAGATTTTTTTCTTTGACGATCTGCGCCGGGTCGCCGCCGTTCTTGAAGAGTTCGGTCAACACGGTCTTGCCTGCGCTGGCGCCGATGGTCTTGTCCGTCACCATGTCGATCAGTTTGGCGAGCGTTTCGGGGGCGAGGGTCACATCGTCAATGCTCAAGCCTGAGTCGTTCAAGTAGCGCATGAATTCGCCCGCGATCCACGAGTGGATGGTCTTCGCAGGGCTTTTCGAATTCGCGACCACGCTCTCGAAGTAGTTGGCGAGAGTCCGCTCGGAGGTGAGAAAACGCGCTTCGGACGGGGTCAAGCCAAAGTCCGAAATGAAGCGGGCGGTTTTGGCTTCGGGCAGTTCGGGCAGTTGACTCCGAATCGACTCGATCCACGCATCCGATAATTGAAGGGGAGGCAGGTCGGGCTCGGGGAAGTAGCGATAATCGTGCGCCTCTTCCTTCGACCGTTGGCTGGTCGTCACTTCCCGAGCATCATCCCAGCCGAGAGTTTCCTGCACGACCGTGCCGCCTTCTTCATAAATTTTGATCTGACGTTCGATCTCATATTGCGAAGCGCGGACGAGCGCGCGGAAGCTGTTGAGGTTCTTGATCTCGGTGCGCGTGCGGAACTCATCACTGCCGACGGGGCGCACAGAAATGTTCGCCTCAAAACGCAGCACGCCTTTTTCCATGTCGCCAGAGTTCACGCCGAGGTAACGCAAAATCGCGCGGACTTTCGTGGCGTAATCGAGCGCGGCTTCAACGGTGCGAATATCGGGCTCGGAGACGATCTCAAGCAAGGGGACGCCTGCGCGATTGAAATCGACCAGCGCATAATTTTTTTCGTGCGCGAGTTTCGCCGTATCTTCTTCGATGTGAACCCGCCTCACTCTCACTGTGAGTTGATTCTCACTGCCATCATTGACATCGAGTGAGCCTTTTTCTGCAATTGGCAATTCGTATTGCGAGATCTGATAACCCTTGGGCAGGTCGGGGTAGTAATAATTTTTGCGCGCAAAGGTGTTGTGCTTGTTGATGGAGCAGTTCAACGCGAGACCGACCAACGCGGCAAGTTCCGTCGCCTTTTTGTTGACGACCGGCATGGCACCCGGCAACCCCGTGCAAACGGGGCAGATGTTCGAGTTCGGCTCAGGTGCGGAGCCATAGTCCGCGGAGCAGCTGCAGAACATTTTGGAGTTGGTGAGCAACTCGCCGTGAATTTCAAGTCCGATTACGGGTTCGTATTGGGTCATGGATAGTCTCGCTGTTGTGTGAATTGACGATGGACGATAGACGATGGACCATGTTTGTCCATTGTCAGTCGTCTATGGTCTTAAGAGGTTTCAACTTTCTTTTTCAACGATTGCGCTTTGGTTTGGACGTATTCTTCGGTCATCTTTCCATACATTTTGCTGATTAGGTTGCCAAGCCAGCCGTTGAAGGCAAAGGTCAATGTCACTTCAGATTGATTGGCATTGACTGATTTGACAATATGTTCTGCCACCATGTGCATGCCCGGAGATTTTGACTCCCACGTGAAGTTGGCAGAATTAAGCTCGGTGACCGTCCAAACCACGGGTTGGAGTTTGGGTTGGAATACTTTGTAGCGGTTGCCGAGTTTTAGTTCGGGCGTGTTCAGCACTTCGACCTTGTTCACGGTCGGAGTCCACTCGTGCCAATGGGCGACATTGGACAAAACTTTCCAAACAGCTTCCTGGCTGGTATGGATGGAGATGGAGGTTGAGAATTTAGTCATTTTAGATTCCTAGAACACTTGCACTATAATGATTTCACTTAATATAAGGAGCAGCTTTATGAATGCAGATGCCTTTCGTCATTTCTATAACTATCACTTTGCCGAGAACCGCAAGGTCTGGGAGCATGTCGCTTCGTTGACCTTTGAGCAGTTCAACCAGAAAGTAGATTATTCTCACGGCTCCATCAGACAACAGGTCGTTCACTTGCTGGATGTGGAAGATGTTTGGTTCAGCGAGTTGCAGGGCATCCAGCCCAGCGATCCATTGCCTGAGACTGTCACTGCCGATGACCGCGATGCCATCCGTGCTCACTGGGATAAGGTGGAGGAAAAAGTCCGCGCTTATCTTGCTGCCTTACAGGACGAACAATTGTTTTCCAAGCCGATCACCGATCCCGAAGAGGACAAGAACTTGATCGTTTGGCAGGTCTTGCTTCATGTTGTTAATCATGCCACCGATCATCGTGCTCAACTTCTGCGTGCCTTGCATGATCTGGGCGTGGATACGAAATCTCAGGATTACATTTTTTACGTGTACGAAAATCAATTGTAGGGGCGACTCGCGAGTCGCCCCTACGGGGTTTATAAATTCGGTTGCTGCTTATGCCAATCGGTCACTTGCTGGTAGGCGTGAGCGACTTGGAACAGAGTTGACTCGTCCAAATGCTTGCCGATGAGTTGCATTCCGACGGGCATGTTGTTGGAGAATCCAGCGGGGAGCGCAAGGGCAGGGACACCAGCGGGGTTGGTGGCAACGACGTAAATATCCGAGAGGTACATTTCGAGCGGGTCGCTGGTCTTTTCGCCGAGTTTGAAGGCGGTGGTGGGGCAGGTTGGGGCGAGGAGAAGGTCAACTTTGGAAAAAGCAGTTTCAAAGTCCCGACGAAGAAGCGTGCGCACTTTTTGTGCCTTCAAGTAATACGCGTCGTAATATCCCGCAGAGAGGGCATACGCGCCAAGCATGATGCGGCGCTTGACTTCATCGCCGAAACCTTCGTGGCGAGTCTTGAGATAGATGTCGATGACATCCTTCGCGCCATCCGAAACGGAGAGACCGAAGCGCGTGCCGTCCATGCGGGCGAGGTTGGCGCTGGCTTCAGCGAAGAGCAGAAGATAGTAAACGGGCAAGCCGTATTTGGTGTGGGGGAGCGAGACTTCGTGAATTTCCATGCCGAGTTTTTCGTAGGTGCGAATCGCTTCTTGCATCGCGGACTCAACGCCCGCTTCCATGCCTGCCACGAAATATTCTTTCGGAATGCCGAGTTTCATGCCTTTGACAGGCTTGTTGATATCTTTTGTGTAACTGGTAACTGGTGATTGGTACGTAGTGCTATCCAATGGATCGTGACCAGCGATGTGTTCGAGCACTGTGGCGCAATCATACGCGTCACGCGCCATCGGACCGATGCAATCGAAAGACGATGCGAGCGCGATAAGACCATAACGAGACACACGTCCATAGGTGGGTTTGATGCCTGTGACGTTGGTAAAGCCCGCAGGCATACGGACAGAGCCGCCTGTATCTTCGCCGATGGAGAAGGTGCAAAGACTTGCTGACATACTCGCCGCTGCGCCGCCGCTTGAACCGCCAGGGACGCGTTCAAGATCCCACGGGTTGTGAGTGGGGAAGAGCGCGGAGTTCTCGCAGGAGGAGCCCATGCCGAATTCGTCCATGTTGGTCTTGCCGACGAGGACAGCGCCAGAGTCCGCGAGTTTGTTTGTGACAGTGGCGTTATATTGTGGGACGTAGTTTTCGAGAATCTTCGACGAACAAGTCGTGCGGACATCGCGTGTGGAGATGCAGTCCTTCATTGAAAAGGGAATGCCCGTCAGCGGGGTGACGTTCTCGCCTTTGGCAATGCGCTCATCGGCTTTCTTGGCTTGTTCGAGTGCAAGGTCATCCGTGACCGTGACGTAAGACTTGACCTTCTTGTCCACATCGTGGATGCGGTCAAGCATGGCTTGCGTCAGTTCGACAGAGGAGATTTTTTTTGTGGTGAGAAGTTCGTGGGCTTCTCGGATGGTGAGGTTGGTTAGTTGCATAGGCTCTCTGAGTGAACATCGATATTCGAGATTGGATATTCGACGTTCGAATAATCGAGTATCGAATATCGTCTTTTACTCATCTCCCAACACAGTCGGCACTTTCACATACCCGCGCTCAGACTTTGGCGCGTTCTTGAGAAATTCTTCGCGGCTCATGGACGGTTTGACCACATCCTCGCGCAGCACATTTTCGGCGTTGGCGATATCCGAAGCAGGCGGGACGTTCTCCGTGTCCACTTCATTGAGCATGTTGAAGTAGTCGATGATGGAGGAGAATTGTCCGCTGAAGGTTTGCGCTTCCTCTTCGGAGATGCCGAGGCGGACGAGGTATGCGACGTGCTTGACGGTTTTGGTATCAATTGTTGACATAAGAGCATCTAAACACAAAGGACACGAAGTACACAAAGGTTTTAAGGTTTTCCCTTAGTGCCCTTGGTGTCCTTCGTGTTTAAACTCAACTGAACTTAATATGCAGCTCTTTCAACTGCTTCGGTTCCACTTCCGACGGAGCATCCGCCATCACATCGCGCCCGTTCTGATTCTTGGGGAAGGCGATCACTTCGCGGATGTTGGGTTCGTCCGCAAGCAGCATCACGAGACGGTCAATGCCTGGAGCCATGCCGCCGTGCGGGGGAGCGCCATACTCGAACGCTTCGAGCATGTGACCGAACTTCGTCTGAATTTCCTCATCGCTCAAGCCGAGCATCTGGAACATTTTCATCTGAATATCGCGGCGGTGAATTCTTATCGAACCCGAAGCGGTCTCGTAACCGTTGCAGACCATGTCGTATGCTTCCGAATACACGTCACCGGGGTTCGTATCGAACTTCGGCAAGTCTTCCATCTTCGGCATCGTGAACGGATGATGTTCAGACTCCCATGCCTGCGTTTCTTCGTTGAACGCAAAGAACGGGAAGTCCACCACCCACGCAAACGCCATCATGGATTTATCCGCAAGGTCGAGCTTATCGCGGAACCACAAGCGCAGTCCGCCGAGAGTCTTGTTCACAACAGCACGAGCATCAGAAGCGAAGACGATCAGATCGCCGACTCCTGCTCCCGATTTTTCTTTCAACGCTGCGAGTTCTTCTTCCTTAAGAACTTTGCCGCGCTTCCTTTCACACCCTCGGCTGTTATCGCCAAATAGGACATTCCCTTCGCCCCAAATGTTTTCGCCACTTCCGTGAGCGCATCCAGTTCCTTGCGAGACATCTCTGCAGACTTCGGCGCGACGATGCATTTGATCACTCCGCCTGCTTCCAACGCGGACTGGAAAACTTTAAACTCGCTCTTCGCCAACACATCGGTGAGGTCGATCAATTCCATGCCAAAGCGCAGGTCGGGCTTATCGGAGCCGAAGCGTTCGAGCACTTCTTTATAAGAGAACTTGGGCCACGGCGAAGAATACAACTTCTTGTGCGGCGCCACGGCGGGAATCATTTTAGTGAACAAGCCTTCCACTAAATTCAGCACATCGTCGCGGTGGACATAGGACATCTCAAGGTCGAGCTGTGTGAACTCAGGCTGACGGTCGCCGCGCAGGTCTTCGTCGCGGAAACAGCGCGCGATCTGGAAGTACTTATCCATGCCTGCCACCATTAGCAATTGCTTCAACTGTTGGGGTGACTGCGGCAAGGCGTAGAACTGTCCCGGGTAGACGCGGGAAGGCACGAGGTAGTCACGCGCACCTTCGGGCGTTGCTTTGAACATGATCGGTGTTTCAATTTCAATGAAGCCCTGTTCATCGAGATAGTCACGCATGAACTTGATGACCTTGTGACGCAGCACCATGTTTCGGGTCAGGCGTTCGCGGCGCAAGTCAATGTAGCGATACTTGAGGCGCATGTTCTCGTCGGGCAGATCCGCATCGGTGTTGACCATGAATGGGGGAGTCTTCGAGGCGTTGAGCACGGTCACGTTCTTGGCAATGATCTCGACTTCGCCGGTTTCCATTTTGGGATTCGCCATCCCTTCGGGGCGCTTCTGCACCACGCCTTCGATCTGCAAGACCCATTCGTTGCGAACGCTTGCGACCTGATCAAGCACTTCCTTGGGAAGGTCTGGGTTGATGGTAACCTGAACAAGACCGGCACGATCACGCAGGTCAAAGAATGCCACCCCGCCGTGGTCGCGGCGTCGATTCACCCAGCCCGCGAGCGTAACCGTCTGCCCGGTGTGACTTGTTCGTAATTCTCCACATAAATGAGTTCTGTACATACTTGCGCCTCCGATGATTTTCCTCGTCTTTGCGAGGAGGATGCTCTTTCCGACGACACCGTACTTACGTTCGGTGCAAGTGAGCAATCTCATAATGATGGCTGAGATTGCTTCGGGCTAAGAACAAGAGCGCCCTCGCAATGACGGGGGATGAAATGTATATAAAAAATCGCCCTGCGCTTTCGCGTTGGGCGATTTGGTTTCGACTTTTTTATTCGTCAACCAGCAAAGCTTCGCCCAACGATTTCGGGATCGTTATTATCATTATTATTATCGTTATTATTGGCGAAGTTGTTGTTGTGACGGAACATTGTGCGGCATTATAGCACAGAGTTTTCGTATTCGTTCTACTAGATCGATACCGAAATCGACGTAAGACAGGATATGAGCGCTTTGCGTGTAGTCACTTCGAAGGGCTTATCTCTGGATAAGAAGAAAAAAACAAATAAATGGAAAGATCGATGGGCAAACCAACTCAAAGTTTGGATTGAGGCGAAAGGGTTTCTTCTTAAAATAGAACAGGATATTAAGATTTCATGAACATTTATCTAAAATAGGATTTTTCGAGGTACCATCCGGCGCGCTATTAATTCAAACAGACGGCTGTATCGCCGAGAAATGGAAGTATCAGAATGGTTGCAGGAACGATATTGACCTTGATCGCACTTGTCATATTGTATGGTTTGATCGCCTCGACAGAAAAAATACTGACCCAGCGTCAGGAACATGTGGTGATCGACGAACGCATGACAGAACATCGCTCACGATTGTAGGTTAAATAAAAAAAGCGGTTTTGCCACTTGGGCAAGACCGCTTTCGTTTTAATTCGTTTGGGCTTCTTTTGCCCGGGAGTATGCTGCCCAGCGTTTGTTGATCTCGTCGCGTGCCTGCGGACGGGTATACCCATACTTGACCTGGAGAATGGTCACGAATTTATCGAGCTTATCCTGTGCCTTATCCACTTTTTTCAAGTCGTGTTCGGCAATCAGACTCCACCATTCCACAGATTGCCCGCGGATAAGTTTCCATTTCTGATCAAATTTTGATTTTGGTTTCTGCATACGATTCTCCTCAAAGAGTGTGAAAATTGTTGGACTCAGTTTGGAGTTTTCAAGATTTCGTTTCTTGCTTATTCCCCTTTGAATAGGCAAAACAAAATTGACAAACTCTTTCAATCTCATTTTACTACGTGATGGATGAAAAACGGTGCTTTTGGGGCGCAGATTTCAGAATTGATAATGCTCCATAACAGGAAAGATTGCTTCTACTTTTTTGAATAGAGGAGTAACGCTAAAGTACCATTGTGAATTATCTGCATACACATAGAATAAGGTCAGCTTTCCAAAGGAGACAGTATTCATGGAAGATAAGAAGTTGGTGGAATATTTTCAGTTCGATGAATTTGATTTAAGCGCCAATCGTAATGGAACTCTCACTGAGAAACAAAAGAAGCATTGGATTGCTGTCTTAAACTCTGATCGCAAAGGCAGAAGACGCTTCGCATATTTCTTGTTCTTTTTAGCTGCCATCGGGCTGGCGATTGCTGTAGGGGTCTGGTTTATTCCAGAATCGAGTTGGGGTTTGCGGATCGGATTCGCGCTTGGTTTTGGGATCGTGTGGCCCGTCATGTATGGATTGGTGGGGTTTGCATTTCTTCCGCCCGCCTCCTACATGGACCTGGAACTGACCAGCGAAACAGGGCGGGTCAACATTGTGAAAGTGGAAACACGCAATTCACAGACCAGCACCACCAGTACGCGTTACGATCTTTATATTGGGAAGCGCAGGTTTAATGCAGATCACCGCATTGGTTTTGTCTTGATCCAGGGCGATGAATATAAGGTCTATTATTTGAAGAACTCAAATCGCATTGTTTCGGCAGAGTTCATTTCACGAGGGTAGCAATTGGGTTACTTTCGCTGCAACCGATACGGCAAAATGACGGGGTCAAGCCGGGTTGGGTACCCATCCATTTGATAGGCGACAAGGTAGCCTTGATACTCGTCCACTGAAAAAGGCCAGGGACTAACGTTGATCTCACCGTTTTCTACATGAAATTCCACCACGACTTCAGTCTCTTCAGTGTTGTGTGGGAAAACGGAATGCTTCCCTAAGGCTGGCGTTTCGAAACAGAACTCAAAAGACAGTGAGTCACACAGGTCGGTAATACGGTCAATGCGGTCGAACAAAGTTTGTGAAAGCTTGTGCTGCTGCAGTTGTGTTTGGATGCCTAGTGAGAATTCCGCATGTAATTCTTTGCGGATATTGCTCGTTCCGTAACTGGCAAGGCGCCGGAAGTGATATTTGACGATGGTATCTGCAACAACATCCGAGCATGGCATGTTGAACCCGCGGCGTGCGATGACCTGCCATTCTTCATCGCTCATGCCGCCGATGGGGAGTTGTCAAGATAGCCATATCCGCGGTCATGCAAGCCTATCCCTGCGATCAGGGAATGTTGTTCGATGGGTGGAACTTCAAATTGTTCGTTTCCCCAAAGCATTGCCAATGTGCCAGCCAGCTTAAGATGTTCCGATTGCGGAGTGACGATCTGCCTGCGTTTAGACTTGAACATGCTGACTCTCCTTGATACCTGTAAGACTTGAGAATGGAATTTTACTCATAAAAAATGGTCTCGAACCTGTTGTCCGAGACCATTTTTTTATGCAGGGCGTTTGCGTTTGGTTACTTCCGTCCCGGGAATGCTGTTCTTTCGCGCTTCTTGCTTGACCTTGCGGTTATGCTTGCGCTGTCCCTTGGAGGGACGTTTGGTTTTTTCCTTGTTTTTTTCGATGGGGGTATTCAAGTTGTATTGCTCCTTTAGATCTTGCTTCGTTTTTTGGTTTCGGTTTCAGACCAGAGTTTGCTGATCTCTTCTCTGGCTTGTTGGCGGGTGTACCCATATTTGACTTGCAGCATGGTGACGAACTTATCGAACTTCACATCTGCCTTATCCACTTTGACCAGGTCGTATTCGACCATCAGACTCCATTTGGCATTAACCTGCCCGCGGAGCAGGTTCCATTTTTCTTCGAACAACGATTTGTTCATAGTGCGCTCCTCCTCAAGGCGGCGCGTTTGGGGTGACACAGATTGGGAGTTTTGTGATTTCGTTCCCATCCATCTCCCCCATGAACAGGCATGACAAAATATTCAAACTCAAGCTTATTTTCATTGTACTATGATATCCGGCGATTCCCAGCCTTTTGGGTGGGTGTCGTAAGAATGGATATTTTTGCGGCATCGTGAATTGAAAACAAAAGGAGATATCTATGAGCAGCCCGAACGATTGGAATAAGAAGGTTATTGAGGAATTTCGTGCCAATGCAGGCAAAGTGGGTGGGAACTTTGAAGGTAAGTCCTTATTACTTTTGCATACGAAAGGTGCCAAAAGCGGACAAGAACGAGTCAACCCAGTTGCCTGTGTACAAGATGGCGAGCGGCTGGTGGTGATCGCCTCCAAAGCTGGAGCGCCAACTCACCCAGACTGGTATTACAACCTGGTTGCCAACCCTGTAGTGACGGTTGAATACGGCTCGGATACATTTCAAGCCAAGGCGGTTGTTGCAGAAGAACCGGAGCGCACCCGCCTGTACGACAAAATGGTGGAAGTGATGCCCGGCTTTGCTGACTATCGTGCAAAAGCTGCGCGTGTGATCCCCGTCATTGTGTTGATACCGGCGAAATAAGGGCTGGCTGTGTAGAAAACCAAACGGTCTCGGTGAAATTTCACCGAGACCGTTTTTTTTAAATTTGAAACCCACCACTTCTGCTGCGATCAGGCTTTTACCCAATTATTGCTGGAGCGGACTGCCTCCGCCAGTGTTTTTTGATTTCCATACATCGTACTGGTTTCAAAAACCTGAATATCCAGGTGGCGGCAATCTATACAAAGGAATGCCTGGGTTTGGAACAAGGCAGGGAAATTATCCTCCGCCAGCATTTGCAGGATAACGCCATCCTTGTGCCAATTATTACTCGTGTTCTTAAACACGTTAAGCGAGCCGCATTTCGAGCATTTTCGTTCTTGCATGGTAATCTCCTTCATACACATAAACGTACCCGCCTTGCCATTTAAGACAGACGCGGTTGAATAATGGGTTTTCCGGAAGGTATCTTGTTATGAGGCACAAGCCATGCACTAATTTCCCCGTTTACCATCTAGTAGCCTAATTTCATTGTACTCCCTTCTAGGAATAAAGCCGGATACTTTTTATTAGAACCTGTCTCAAAAATATCGTGTCACCCTGAGGGAGCGTTCTTTGCGACCGAAGGGTCTCTTATTTTGGGTGTAGAGATCCTCACCGCACTGCATCCGCACCGCGGTGCATGTGTCGCTATCGCTCACGCGTGCCTGCTGCACGGTGCAGGCAGGATGACATTTTTGAGATAACTTCTAGAAATATAAAGTCTCGTGGACATTACCACCTGCCAATGCGGGCTCGGTCCGCGTGCTGGAGAAGCTGGGGATGACCTTTGAGAAGATGATGAAATTGTCTGAGGATGATATTGAGTTGAAGTTGTTTGAGATCAACTTATAAAAACAGTCTCGCGGACATCTTATCTGCGAGACTGTTTTTATTTTTTCTCCGCCAAATCATTTACGATACGGCGACTGCCTGATAAGAAAATGGCGTATCAACGGGCGGAATAGGCGAATGGCATACACCTGCCAGCCCAGGGCTTTTTTCATGCCTTCCACATGGTCGCCAAAGGTGTAGCGTTGATAGTTCAACAAGCGTTGACTTTCTTCGCTGTCCAGCCAGTCGGTGTAATACGATTGGGTGCTGAAATATTTTTCGGGCAGGGCGCCAATGCCGAGCGCCTCGAACGCACCTTGCACCACATCGCGTTCATATAACTGGCAGCGCGGACCGCCGCCCAAATGCATGACCTTGCCCCACACATCGGCGTGTTCCACCGCGTTGCAGATTCCCAGCGCCGCATCGGCAGGGTGAATATACTCAAGCCGGTCGCTCAACGGCACATCGAACATCATGCTCTGATACTTCAGCGACATTTCGGCAGGGATGGCAGAAGCCAGCCGGAAGATGCACCAGTCCACATTGCCATTCTGAATAATCTTTTCCGCTTCCACTTTGTGACGCGCATATTCTTCTTGTGGGTTCACGGGCAGGGTCACTTTGCGCGGCGGGGTTTGGTTTTGTGTATTCCCATACACATCATAGGTCGATGTGAAAATAAAGCGCACCCGTTTGGGCTGCTTGCCAGCGGCATTCACCAAATTGCGCGTGCCGTTGACGTTGACCCCGTATGCCAGTTTTGGATTTTGATCGGTCATGGGTGGGATGATCGCTGCCAGATGGATAACCGCCTCGACCCCGGTGACGGCGGATGCGACCGCTCGTTCATCTTGGATATCACCCCAGACCACCTCGGGCTTGCGCTTCCAGCTGTTGACGATCCTGCGTTCATTCTTCGAATCAAAGATCAAACAACGGACGTCATGTCCGCGTTCGAGCAATAACGGCAGGACGTGCCCGCCAACGTTACCAGTAGCGCCAGTGAGTAGAATTTTCATGGGCGTTATTCTAAAACAAAAACGGTCTCGTGGA
>NZ_JADJDD010000019.1:0-23100 GCF_016702885.1 Candidatus Villigracilis vicinus | reverse complement strand
GACCTATTTCAGCGGCGTGACCGATTTGAACGAACGCATCTGGCTGGGCGGTTACCCGGCTGTTGCAGGATGTCCTGAATCAAAGTAGAAGAATGGCAGCCTTTTCAGCCTGGCGAAACAAATCTCCTATCGGTGAATGGTGTGTCAGTTGAAGTTTCACATTGGGCAGACCTATTGCATGCAACCACTGCAGAAGTGCTCGCCACATACACTCAGGATTTCTATGCTGGCAGACCCGCCCTCACAGGGAGTTCAGCCGCTTGTTAAAGCCGACCCAGATGTGGAAGCCGGGTTACGTACAGGAGAGGATGGCGCTTCAACGCTTGTGTTGATCAATCATGCCAACCGTTCTAGGCAAGTTAATCTACTTGGCAAGCGTGGACGTTCTTTGCTCGACGATCGTTTTGTTACAAACAACCTGACACTGGATCCGTATGGTGTACTGGTGTTGGAATTAGAACAATAATCAGCCGAACGCTTGCGAAACCTACCAGCAACTCATTACCGAGACACGCCATGAACCTCCATGAAAAAGTAGTTGCACACTTCAGAAATCGGTTCGGATATGAGCCTGCATATATCGTTCGGGCGCCGGGGCGCGTGAATCTTTTAGGCGAACATGTGGATTACAACGACGGATTCGTCCTCCCCATCGCCATTGACCGCACTACGTGGCTTGCCTTCTCCCCCAGTCAAACGCCTCAAACCACGCTCGTGGCTATGGACTTGTCCGAAGAGGTTTCTTTTTCGCTTCAGACTATATCTTCCAAGTCTGATACACACGGCAAACCGTTACCGATGTGGGCGCTTTACCCTGCAAGCATCATGTGGACATTGAATGACGCTCACTAAATACACCCCACTCAATGGCGTATACACTTCCGATGTGCCTCAAGGCTCCGGCGAGTTCGTCCGCTTCTGTGGAAAATGGCGTTCGTACTCGTGGCAAACCTGGGTGACTGGTCTCCCACAATGGAGCGTGCCCTACTAGGTCAAAAGCAGAAAATCAATACGTGGGCGTCAACTGCGGGATCATGGATCAATTCGCGAGCACTTAGGGAAGAGAAAACCGACTGCTCTTGCTTGATTGCCGCTTGTTGGAATGGCGCACGTTACCCCTCCCTAAAAACACTGCCATCGTCATAGCGGATACAACAAAGCGCCGCACATTGACATCCGGGGAATATAACAGCCGTCGCGCAGATTGCGAAGAAGCCGTTCGTTTATTGAAAAAGTTTGTACCAGATATCAAATCCTTGCGGGATGTGAATCTGGAGATCTTTAATCAATTTTCTTCTCACTTGCCAGAACAGGTTTATAAACGTGCCCGCCATGTTGTAGAAGAAATCGAACGGACACAACTTGCCATTCCCTTTTTGGAAAATGGCGATATCGAGCAATTTGGCAGTTTGCTCAACGAATGTCATGCCAGCCTGCGCGACTTGTATGAAGTGTCCATCTCTGAATTGGATGTGATGGTACAGGTGGCGCAATCCCTGCCGGGCTGTTACGGCGCACGGCTCACAGGTGCAGGTTTTGGCGGCTGTACTAAACCTGGTCAGTATAGAGAAGGCTGAGGTTTTTGCAAACCAACTCTCGGCTGGGTATGAAGCGAAACAGGTCTGCATCCTGAAATTTGCGTATGCCAATCATCACGAAGGCGCTACGCTCATCTGAAAATCACGATGTTATTCGTTGTTTGGCAGAAACTTGCTCTAATGTACACCCCTGCCCTTGTGGTTATTTTGGAGATTCTCAAAAACCCTGTACCTGCGCCCCAGCCGTCGTCACTAAATACCAAAAACGCATCTCCGGTCCATTGCTTGACCGCATTGACATCCACATCAAGTCCGCGGTGGACTACGAAAAACTCAGCGGAAATAAACTCGGTGAAACCAGCGAAACCATCCGCAAGCGCGTGCAAATCGCAAGAAACATTCAAAATCAACGCTTCGCCAATTCCACCGACATTGTTTGCAACGCAGACATGCGCATCGGGGAGGTAAGGCAATTTTGTCAACTCCAGCCCGAAGGTCAGAGCTTGATGCGGGCGGCAATGAGTCAACTCAACTTGTCGGCAAGAGCCTATCACCGCATTTGTTTGATCTGCAACGAACGCAAGCGCCATGTGCCCACAATTCCATACGGAATGAAGAGCACAAACAACACATAGATCGCGCCATTGATGAAACTGGCACTTTCGCCAATGTAACGCCGCAGACCGTAATCCAGCAGCCGGTAGACCAGTGCGCCCACAAACGCTCCGTTGAGCGTCCCTACACCGCCGATCAAAACGATCAGCAAGGCAGTAACGGTGAAGCCCATGCCTGCCACATTTGGGCTAACAATGGGTTGATACAAGGTATGGAAGAAGCCTGCCAACGCCGCTGTAAAAGATGAAAGCAAAAGCGCGGCAAATTTGAAGTAGAAGGTGTTGTATCCCAACATGCGGGCACGTCCTTCGTTCTCGCGGATGGCAACACAAACTCGTCCTGTTGGGGAGGTGACAAAGCGTTGATAGACCAGATACACCAACACCATCACTGCCAGCATCACAAAATAAAAACGCAAGCGTTCATTTGCCGGGCTGATGAACGCCGGAACGATGACGCCCTGCAAGCCAACGTCCGCGCCGGTGTAGGGACCAAATTCACTGGACATGACAAGGATGTGAAAGACCGAGCCAAGCCCCAGGGTCACCAATGCAAAGGTAATCCCCTTCACGCGCGGCAACACCAATGCAAAGAGAATCGCTTGCACCACGGCAGCGACAAGCACCAAGCCAAAGGTGGGCAATAACGGCAAGCCAAAACTTTTGATGGCAATGCCCGTCGTGTATGCGCCCACACCATAAAATAGCGAATGTCCAAAAGACAACATGCCTGTGATGCCAAAGATCAAGTCAAAACTGATGGCGTAAATGGCAAGGATGAAGATCTCAATGGCTAGACCCTGAATGAACTTGGATTGTCCGCTGCCATTGACGAAGACCGTGGCAGGCGATGCACTATCGAACAAGCCAACGATGAAGGGCATCAAGATCAAAAGGAGCAAAGGTAATGAGCGCGCCGCGATAGGAAGAGAAGAATGTTTTCATGGCTTGTTTTATTCCTTTTTACCGAGCAAGCCGTTTGGTAGGATGAGCAACACAATCACCATCAACATTACCGTGGAAGCAGGCACGAGCGGCGGTGTGGGTTTGAAGATGATCTCGGTGAATGGAATGGCAATGCCGATCTGCCCGTATTTGATGATGAATTGCTGGATCATGCCGACGATGACCGAACCTAGCGCAGCGCCGGGATAGCTTGTCAACCCGCCAATGGCGAGAGCGATGAGTGCATTGAGAAGGAGACTCTCCCCCATCACATTTGAAAGCCCGGTAGACGGCGCACCCAACACACCACCTAATGCAGCCAACCCAACACCCAAAGCGAAAACCATCGTAAAAACACGGCGGACGTTAATGCCGAGCGCTTCCACCATCTGGCTATCCTGCACGCCTGCACGGATGATCATACCGAGACGGGTACGCTGCAAAAGGATCCAGATCGAGATCAACACCACCAAGCCGACCAACGGAATGAAAATCTCGTTATACACGCGCACACGTCCATCAAAGAGCAAGATCGTTGAGCAGTGATTTGCCCACCAATCGGCAAAGTTCGTAGCAGGGCAAGCTTCACCGCCGCCATTGAAGAAAGCAGGTTTGGGCATCACAAATTCAGGGCGTCCCCAAATCGCGCGCACCATTTCAATGCCGATGGCGCTCATGCCGAGCGTGAGCATCAATTGATAGATCGGGCGGCTGTACAACGGACGAATGAGCGTGGCTTCCATGAGACCGCCGAGGGCAACTCCGCTTAGCGTGGCGACCAGCACCGCAATAAAGAAGAGCCAATTGGAATTCAAGCTATACAAATATGCACTGAGTTGGTCATTGAAGATCAAACCAACCAAAGCAACAACCAACGTAATCGTGATGCTGACAAAATTCTTCCAACTTAAGCGAACAGTGCGCGGAGTGTTATCAAACAACGAAATGCCAAACGCGCCAAGGATGCTGGCAAACAGCAAACCGATCACTGCGAGCGGCATGGGAATTTCAGTGAAAGCGGCGGGCTGCACTGGCAGGCGCGCGCCCGAGTCAGCCATGAAGGCAAAGGTGACGGGGCTTTGCCCATAGTTGCCCACATCCCAGATGGCGATGGGATAACGAGGGAGGATAAAGCCGAAGAGGAGAATTGAGACGAGGATCAAAGCCCAGGGAAGAATCCGCCTCATGCTTAAGCCGAGCCTGATTCGGTTAGCGAGAAGCGGGTACACATCCCCAAGTGCAAAGCCCGAAACGATCAACGCCAGCGGAGTCAGCATATCCACAAAGGTATCCGGGCGGACGACAACTGTCCAGCCGAGGTAGGCACCGATCATGAAGAGCGTGCCATGTGCGAGGTTGAGCACGTCGAGCAGACCGAAGATGAGCGAGAAGCCCGAAGCGACGAGAAAGGTGATCGAGCCGACGGCAAGACCACGCAGAAGCGTGATGACGAAATCTTGTTTTTCCATGCCTTGTGCGGCGGCAGTGAGGAAGGCAGCCATGATGAGGACAGCCACGAGTATGACGATATTTTTACGAAGGAAGGAGTTCATGTTATGCGGCTCCCAGAAAACGGTGAATGGCGGCTTTATCGGCGGCGAGGTCTTTCATCTTACCATCCTGCACCGAGCGACCTTCTTCGATAATGACATAGTATTCAGCCAGTTGACTCGCCACAAGGAAATTTTGCTCCACGAGAATGACAGTTGAGTCTTTGGATAGTTCGCGGATGGCAGCCATCATGGATTCGATGATGACCGGCGCAAGCCCTTCACTGGGTTCGTCGATGAGTAGCAGTTGGTTATCGGGCACGAGTGCGCGCGCGATGGCAAGCATTTGCTGTTGCCCACCGGAAAGACTCGTACCCGGCAAGGCGATAAGACGTTTGAGGTCGGGGAAAAGATCGAAAATGAAATCTCTCTTGCGGAGGTAATCTCCCTTTTTGCGTTCGGCAATTTTCAGATTCTCTTCCACACTCAAATCACGGAAGATGGCGCGATGTTCCGGTACGAAGCCGATGCCCATGCTGGCGATGTCGAAGGAACGCAGCCCGTTCACTTCCTGCCCATTGAAAATGACTTTGCCTTCGCGCGGTGGTGTTAATCCCAAAATGGATTTGAGTGTGGTGGTCTTGCCCGCGCCGTTGCGCCCCAACAATGCAACGATGGAGCCTTTCGGCACGCGCACATTCACACCCTGCAAGATGTGATACTGCCCGATAAAGGTATGGATGTTCTGTACGTCGAGGATATATTCCATTTGACCTCAGCCTCTTACACATTCAGTTCGTACAACCCGCCCAAGTACGCGGTTTGTACTTCCTTGTTTGCTGCGATCTCGGCGGGAGTTCCTTCGGCAAGGACTTTGCCCTGATGCATGACCGTGATCTGATCGGAAACGCTCATGACCACGTTCATGTTGTGTTCCACGAGCATGACGGTTTTGTTGCCCGCTTTTTGTATGTCTTGAATGAGCGCGATCAATTCAGGGACTTGCTCCGACGCCATGCCTGCGGTGGGTTCATCGAGCAGCAACACTTCAGGGTCGGGCGCGAGGATCATGCCGAGTTCCAATTTGCGTTGGTCGCCGTGCGGGAGAGTCTTTGCAAAGGTGTGGACGCGGTCTTTCAAGCCAACTTTTTCGATGACGTCCAACGTCCGCGCTTCGTAGGATTTGAAACGAGAAGCGGCTGCCAAAATTTGAAATTATCCCGCCCTAACGCTTGGGCGGCGAGACGAATGTTTTCAAAGACAGTGAGATTGGGGAAGATGTTCGTGATCTGGAAGGATCGCCCGATGCCATAGTGAATCGTTTTATGAACGGGTTGATGGGTGATGTCCCGTCCTTTGAAGATGACCTTGCCGCTGGTGGGTTCGATATTTCCGCTAAGCAAATTAAAAAATGTGGTCTTGCCAGCCCCATTGGGACCAATAATGGCATGTAATGAGTTCTTGCGGACTTTGATGCTCACACTATCCACAGCCACGAGCGCGCCGAATTGTTTGGTCAGGTCTTGGGTTTCGAAAATGATCTCGGGTTCCATAAAGCCTTCCAGATGTGACGATTGACGATGGACCATGGACGATGGTTTAAGATCCATCGTCCATGGTCTGTCGTCCGTGGTCGAAATTGAGTGACTGAAATTCTTGCGAATCCCAGTCACTCATTGTAGTACGGAATTACTGTCCGCTCAGATTGCCGTAAGGCAGACCACCGCAGCGATCCTTCAGAGCTTCGGGGAGCAAGCAGGGGGGTTCGGGGCGGGAGGTGTCTACATATTCGTAGAAAGCGGCTTCGGGGTCGGTCACGTTGACGAGCTTGAGGATGTACATATCCTGAATGGCAACATGATCTTCAGGGCGGATGTAGATGGTGCCCTTGGGTCCTTCGAATTCCATGCCTTCCATGGCAGTCTTGAGTGCTTCACCACTCACATCGCCGTTGGTAGCTTTGATGGCTTCCACAGCGAAGATGGCGGCGTTCATGCCATCGGCATCGAAGAGGTCGGGGTTCACACCATAGCGAGCCTTGGTGTTTTCCACCAGCCAGGCGTTGATGTCATTCTGCGGGGCGCTGTAGTGATACAGAATGCCCGCGGTGGTGCCAACCGCATTCGCGAAGAAGGTCGGCATGAGGACGTTATCGATGAAGGTCGCACCGAGCGCCATCGATTCGGTCACGCCTTGATCCTTGGCAGCCTGCACCAAAGAGACGAAGCCGGAACCAGCCCAGGTCACAATGTAGGCTTCTGCGCCGGAGTTGGCGATCTGTTCCATGTACGGGGTGAAGTCGGTGGTGTCGAGCGGGGCGAAGATATCGTCAGCGACGAATTCAGCACCTTCGAGGGTACAAGCATCGCGGAAGGCAGCGGCGGAACCCTGTCCAAAGGCATAGTCAGGCGCGATCTGGACGAAGGTCTTGTACTGCTGGGTCAGCGCGATACATTCGTTCATCGCATCCTGATAGTTGTTGCGGCTGGTGCGGAAGGTGAATTCGTTGAAGTTCACGCCGGTGATGTCATTCGCCGCGGCAGGAGCCACAATGAGCGGGATGCCGCTTTCGAGGGCAATGCCCTGCAGGGTGGCAGTCGCGCCGGAAGAGACGGTGCCCACGAGGATGTTCACGCCTTCCACGTCGATCAACTCGCGCGCAACAGTGGCAGTGTTCTCAGCATTGCTGCCATCATCGCGAACGAAGACCTGAATTTCGCAATCATCGATCTTGAAGGTGTTTTCCTGAGTCTGGGTGAAGTCGAACTTCTCACCAGCAGAGCCGGGAGCGCCAGTGGCATATTCCATGCCAAGCATGAAGGAGCGCAAAATATGAGCGCCGTAGATGGCGAGCGCACCGGAAGCATCGGTAATGAGACCGACTTTGATCGGCTCGGCACAAGTCAAGCCAGCAACAGGTTCTTCCGTGGCAGCAGGAGCCTCGGTTGCGACTTCTTCAGTCGCGGGGGCTTCGGTTGCTTCAACGGGAACTTCCGTCGCAGCGGGGGCGCAAGCAGCCAAGACGAGCGACAGGGCTACAAGCAAGAAAGCGAGCGTGCGTAAAACTTTCATTTTATTCTTCTCCTTTGAATTATGGTTCGATTATCAACACAAGAGAACGCCTCTTATGCTGCAAAATCCGTGATCGCGTACGAGGCGGCTTCCGCAATTTCAATGGGGAAGAAATGCCCCGCATCGGGGAAAATCAATACAGTGCTGCCCGCAATTTTTTTCGAAAGCAAATCCGCGTTCGCGGGGGGCACCACTTTGTCGTGTGCGCCGAACAAGATCAAGGTCGGGACGTTGAGGCGCGGCAGTTTATTTTCAAAGGCGGCGGCTTCGGGCATCAACCCCAACCCGATCGCCATCTGCGCTTGATAATGAACCGGCTCGATCGGGTTCGCCACCCTCCACTGAATCCACTCTGCGATCATGTCCGGATTCTTTTCAGACCAGCCCGGAGCTGTACTGACTGCCAGCCCATTCTTGAAACGAGTGAGCGCATCGCTGGTCACATCTGTGAGGACTTTCATCGCCTCTGGCGTGACCGGGACATGGTTCGGTCCCCCAAAGTTGGTCGAACACAGGATGAGTTTTTCTACTCTCTGCGGAAAATCCAACGCGATGGCTTGAGCAATGAACCCGCCCATCGAATGACCGGCGATAATTGCCTTGTCGATCTTCAGCGCATCCAACAATCCAACCGTATCCTGTGCAAGCATCTCCGCCGTGTATGGACCCGCAGGCTTATCGCTCTGCCCGACTCCGCGATTATCAAAAGTAATGACCTGAAATTTCTCCGCCAACAGCGGACCCATCTTGTGCCACTGCCAACTCGGATACCCAAGACCAGAGATCAACACGAGCGGTTTGCCCGCGCCGTGAATTTCGTAGTAAAGTTCGATGTTGTTAGTTTTAATTTTCGGCATGAAATTCTCCGTTCAACGAAAGAAGTAAGAAGAAAGAAACCAAATTCTTTCGTCTTTTTTCTTTCATCACTTTATAAACTTCGCCTTCAGTTCTGCCTTGATCACTTTTCCATATGGTGAATACGGCAGCGACTCAACAAACTCAACCCGCTTGGGAATTTTGTATTTCGCCAAACGTCCCGCGCAAAATTGCAGCAACTCGTCTGTGTTGGCGGTTTGGCCCTGCTTGCACGCCACGATCATCACACCCACCTCGCCCCATTTTTCATCCGGCTGACCGATCAACGCTGCATCCACAACGGCAGGATGCTCGCGGAAGAGCGCTTCCACCTCGGCGGCATAGACATTCTCGCCGCCGCTGATGATCATGTCTTTGAAACGACCTTCGATGTAAAAATAACCTTGTTCATCCATGCGCGCCATGTCGCCCGTGTGGAACCAGCCGTCTTTGAGCGATTCTTTTGTAGCGGCTTCGTTGTTCCAGTAACCCATACAAACATGGTCACCTTTGATGATGAGTTCCCCCGTCGAACCGACAGGGACATCGCTATTTTTTTCATCCACCAAGCGCATGTCGCTGTGAAAGATGGGCTTCCCTACCGAGCCAAGTTTCCGCAACGCATCTTCATCGGTCATCGAGAAGCAGTTCACGCCCACTTCGGTCAGACCGTAACCTTGGCGCATGACGATGCCTTTCTTCTCGCTCCATGCCTGAATAAACGCGGGCGGGCATGGCGCGCCACCGCTGATAAAGAAACGCACATGACTGAAATCTGCCTTTTCAAATTGCGGTGAATTCATCCACACCTGGAAGAGAGTCGGCACACCGAGAATGACCGTGCATTTTTCTTCCACGATCAACTTCAGCGAAGCATCAGGGTCGAAGGTGCGTCCGAGTAACAGTTTGCCGCCAATATAAAAAAGAGGCACCAGAAAAACGAACAAGCCCCCCGAATGGAACATGGGGGTCAGGATCGGGGAAATATCTTTTTCATTCAAGCCCCACGAGACAATGGTGTTGATGGAATTCCACACCACCTGTCTGTGCGGGAGGACTGCGCCCTTGGGGCGTCCCGTTGTGCCTGAGGTGTAAAGGATGCAAACAGGGTCATCGCCTGAAATATCAAGCTGCTTCGGCTCTTGCGCCGAAGCTTGGTCTATTAACGTTTCATACGCTTTGACTGAAGTGAAGGCGCCTTCTAGCGAAATGAGATGCTCCACTTTGATGGAGTCTTTCATCTCGTTGTAGACTGAAGCGAATTCAGGGCCGACGATCAACACTTTGGGCTGACAGTCATTGACGATGTAGGTCAACTCACGTGAGGTCAGCCGCCAATTCAACGGCGCAAGGATCGCGCCGAGCTTGCCCAAACCGAATAACAAGTCCACATAGGCAACGCTGTTGTGCGCCAGAATGGACACACGATCGCCTTTTCCGACGCCGTATTTCTCACGCAAGAAATTCGCGGCACGATTGGCACGCTGATTCAATTCCGCATAGGTGTAATGGACTCCGCTCGCGAGTTCGATCATGGCTTCGCGGTCTGGGAGTCAGCAGTGCTCGTTTGGTCAGGATGTCGGCAGAATTCATGGTGAAGGTGTCAGGTTCCAGGTGTCAAGTGTCAGGTTAAGTGCTGAGAGAGAAAATCACGTGTCAAGTACCAATAGCTTGACACGTGATACTTGAAACTTTATTTACGTCCCAACCACAATCCCGCCATCCACGCGCAGGACTTCGCCTGTAATAAATGAAGCATCATCCGAAGCGAGGAAGAGATAGGCGTTGGCAATATCGCGCGGTTCGCCCAAACGTCCGAGCGGAGTGTGGGACTTCATACCGTCCAAGACCTTTTCTGGCATGGCAGTCACCATTTCGGTGGCGGTGAAGCCAGGAGCCACAGCGTTGACGCGGATGTTGAACTTGCCGAGTTCACGCGCCCAGACTTTGGTCATACCGATCACGCCGAATTTGGTTGCGACGTAGTTGGTCTGACCAAAATTACCATCGAGACCCACAACTGAGGAAGCATTGAGAATTACGCCGCCGCCCTGCTTTGCCATTATGGGAGCAACGGCTTGAGCGCAATTGAACACGCCTTTCAAGTTGACCGAAATAACGAGGTCAAAATCAGGCTCAGACATCTGCCCAACCAAATTGCCTTCCTTCACCTTGACCAACTGTCCATCGCGCAAAACACCGGCATTGCTTACGATCACATCGATGCGACCATACTTGGCAACTACATCGTCCACCCACTTTTGAACGTCTTCGCGGCTGGTCACGTTAACCTTGTAAAAGGACGCACCTTCACCAAGAAGCTTGAGCGTTTCCTGCCCAACGGCTTCGTTCACATCACAAATGACAACTTTCGCGCCTTCTTCGGCAAAGCGCAGGGCAGTAGCTTTACCAATACCTGCCGCGCCGCCTGTAACGAGTACTACTTTATCTTTCATGCGCATGGTGAATTACCTCTTGTTATTTATGTTTATGAAACTTGCTTCGCCAAAAATCCCAAAATGGCAGAGTTGAATTCCTGTGGTCGTTCCCAGCAGGAGGCGTGACCCGCTCCCTGCAACATGTGCATCTCTGCATGTGGAATGCCTGCTTTCAAGATCGCCGCGTACGTTGGACCTTTCAATATATCCAGCGAGCCGACAATGATGCAGGTTGGGCATTTGAGTTCACCCAGTTGCGCGGTAAAGTTCACGTCCAGAAAACATTCGCACAAGCGAACGACGGCTGGATAGTCGAGCAGGGCGTAACGTCCTTTTGCGTCTGCGAGCAAGCCAGGGTTGGCAGCAATGAATGCGGGCGAGAAGTTCCACGGGACGGTGGCATTGAAAAAGGCGTTGGCATCTGCCGCTCGAGCAGAGTCAAGCCACCCGTCGACGATGATGCGTGTTTCGGCGCCCACTTCACTCACGGTGTCGGCAAGGATCAGGCTGAGAGTCCGCTCGGGATATTTCAATCCAAATGCCTGCGCCACTTCGCCACCGTAGGAGATGCCTGCGATATGTGCTTTGTCAATGTTCAAAGTGGTAAGCAATGCCGCGAGATCATCCGCGTGCATTTCCATGCTGTACTTACCAACAGGATGCTCCGACTGTCCCTGTCCACGACAGTCATATTGCAGGATGCGGTAATGTTGCGCTAACGCCTTGGTCTGAAACGCCCAACTGGTGGTTGCGTTCATGATGATGCCATTGTTGAGAACCAACAGAGGGGCAGCCTCGGAACCGTGGAGTTCGTAGTAGAGTTCAACGCCGTTAGCATGGACTTTAGGCATAGTCAGAACATCCTGTAGTTACGCTAGGTTAACGTATTGTTGTTACACGCCAGTTACAAAGCTTTGAAGGCTAAATAGGTCTTTTTTGTTTCGCCTTCTCCAAATTCGACAAAGTCCACGCTCAAAGGTGTACCGACCTTGATCTCAGCCGGTTTGGACATATCCAAACCTGTGATGCGGGCACTGATGAAGGTGCCTTCTTCCAGCTCGACAATTCCCGACACATAAGGATTCTTTTTGTCGAAGCCCTGCTCCACCATGAAGGTCGGTCCGCTGTAGATGATGGTGAAGCCTGCCAACTTGCCTTTGCCGCTGGCTTCCACCCATTCCATCTCTTCGCTGTGGCACTTCGGGCAGATCGCGCGCGGAGGGGCATACACACCGCCGCACTTTGAGCATTTCACGGTCATCAACTTATGCTCGGCAAGATATTGATTGAACGCCGCCGCAGTGAACGGGCGGATTGTTGTTACTTCTGCCATGATTAATTCCTCCGCTCAAACACGTGGACGGTGCAAGTGGAACCGGTCGCGCCGACATTGTGAGTCAATGCCAGTGAGACATCGCCATCAACCTGACGCGCCTCTGCCTGCCCCCGCATCTGCTTGAACACTTCAACAGCTTGTGCCACGCCGGAAGCGCCGACGGGATGTCCCTTTGCTTTCAAGCCGCCCGAGGTATTGATGGGCTTCGCGCCGTTACGGGCGGTCATGCCATCTTCGGCAGCTTTGAAGCCTTCACCCGGAGCAAAGAAACCGAGGTCTTCGCTGGCGATCACTTCAGCAATAGTGAAGCAATCATGCACTTCTGCAATGCGGATGTCTTTCGCACTCACGCCAGCCATTTCATAAGCATTTGCCGCCGCAGTCTTTGCAGCAGGGATGCTGGTCAGTGATGGGCGGTCATGCAAAGCTGAGCCTGAAGCCTGTGCCGTGCCGATGATTCGAATAGGATGGTCGGTGAATTGATGCGCGATCTCTTCCGCCACAAGCAGGACTGCTGCCGCACCGTCAGAGACAGGTGAGCAATCGAACAGGCGCAGCGGGTACGCAATCGTCGGGTTGCCTGATTCGTCGTGGAGAAAATCCCAGATGTTCGCCCAAGTTGGGGCGGGCTTCCCCTTTTTGAGCGCAGCCGCGACGCGTCCTTCCATCCAGGTTTGAATGGTCATACCAAATTGCGCGTTCGGGTTGAGCGCGGCATTGTCATGATTCTTGATCGCCACGTTCATGAGATGCTCAGACTTCATTCCATACTGAGCCATATACGCGGACGCCATCGCGGCATAGAAGCCAGGGAAGGTAAAGCCCGCGGGAATTTCAAAGGGAACATCGGCAGCAGTTGCCAACGCTTCGGTGACAGCCGCTGTGCTGAGCGCGGTCATCTTCTCCGCGCCGCCGACGAGAACAACATCTGCCATGCCTGAGGCGATAGCCATCACGCCCTGGCGCAAGGCAACGCCGCCCGAGGCACACGCATCTTCGACACGTGTGGCGGGGATGGGCAGCAAGCCAACCGAGTCTGCGAGGATAGGCGCGAGATGCGCCTGATGCTCGAACTGGTCGCTGGAAAAATTACCAACGTACATGGCTTCAATGATCGCTGGATCAAAACCCTTATCCACCGATTTGGTCATTGCCTTGTAAGACTCAACGAACAGATCACGCGAGTTCTTTTCAGCAAAGGCACCAAACTTCGACATCCCCGCACCAACCATGGCTACCCCGCGAGGAAGGGATTTCACTTTAGGCATTACGCCTCCTTATCCTAACCATTATTTAGTAGGGGTGACCCGCCCGGCATTATGCAAATGACTTGGTCAACCATGAAGGGTCACCCCTATCTTTTTATTTCAACACTTTCCCAAACGCCTTCATAAATTCTTCGGGCTTCTCCACGTAGGGAGTGTGCCCCGTGTCAGCGATGACGACTTCTTCGAATGAGCCGCCTTGAGCTGTATACTTTTCGAGCAGGCTGCGGGTCTGACCGACCATCGGCTGGGGAGGATAGACTTCCTCACCGGGCCAGCCGGGGACGTAGCCCAACTTGCCGAGCGTGCCGAAATCGAAGAAGGAACTGTCCGAGACGATCATGTCCGAGTCGCCGCGCGCCCACAGGATGAAGGGCTTGCTCGCCGCGCCGACGAAGTTCTTGACGCTGTCGCCAACGTACTTGGGCGAAAGCGCATTGATCGGACCAAACTTGCCGGCGCGACATTGGGCCAATTGCCAGAAGGGGACGAAATCGCCCGGGTATTTCTGGTCACCAATCTTTTCGGTCATGAGTGAGGAGAGCAGGTCTTCTTCACGGGCAGGGACGAAAGGCGGCTTCCAATAGAAACCATTCATCACCACACGCGGAGAGGCTTGCGGGTTATCGGAAGAACGGTCACCAGCGGCGATCAACTTGGGGAACTCGGGATTAACCACGCCGCCACCGGAACCGGCGAAATCGTCGTAGCAAGGTGTGCCATCCAAATCTTTCGAACCGCCAAAGCCGTAGATCGAGCCGGGGTTGACGACGGTTCCGCTCCACACACGTCCGTTCAGTGAGCCGACCAAGCCGAACACAATCGTCCCACCCATTGAGTGACCAACCACATGAGTCTTTTCGATCTTGAGCGCATCGAGCAATGCGGCGATGTCATCGATCCAATCGCCCATGCCGCGCGTGGCATCGATCAATTTATCTTCGGTGTCGCCATAACCGCGCAGGTCGGGCGCAATGCCGCGGAAGCCCGCAGGCAGTTTGAGCATGATCTCTTCCCAATACGAAGCGGAAGACGCATTCCCATGCACGAACAAAACAGGCGTGCCATTCTCAGGTCCGCTGAAAAGGACGTGCTGTTTCAAGCGGGAGGTATCAACAACCTTGGATGTGATACCGGGTAAAGTTGGGACTGTTGCCATATTAATCTCCTTTGGTATAGTGGTCGCGCAATTCGCGCTTGAGTATTTTCCCTGCAGCAGAAATGGGCAGGGCTTCCATGAAACTCACAGACTTGGGAACTTTATATTTGGCTAATCGTTCGGTCATAAATTTCAGTAGCTCATCCTCCGTCGCGCTTTGATTGGGTTTCAACACAACACAAGCCTTGCCAACCTCGCCCCACTTCGAGTCAGGCAAGCCGATCACAGCACACATATGCACAGATGGGTGCTGGTACAACACCTTTTCAATTTCAGCGGGATACACATTCTCGCCGCCGCTAATGAACATATCCTTCTTGCGATCGACGATATAGAAATAACCTTCTTCATCATATTGCGCGACATCGCCCGTGTGGAAATATCCACGTTCGTCAACGGCGGCTTTTGTCGCTTCTGGATTGTTGAAATAGCCGGAGCTATACGATGGACCTTTGAGGATCAACTCCCCCGCCTCATTCGGACCGAGGAACTGATTCTGCTCATCGACGATTTTTGCGTCGACGAAGAAGTTTGGTCGCCCAATGGAGCCAGCCTTGCGGATGGCGTCTTCGGGCGCGAGCGCAAAAATGCCAGGACCGAACTCAGTCATGCCGAAGCCCTGCTTGAATCGGATATTCTTTTCCCTTGTATATTTCTCCACCAGCGGAACAGGCAACGGCGCGCCACCCGAGGTGCAGAAACGCAAAGCAGATAAATCTGCCGTTTCCCAATTTGGCGCAGTGGTCAGCATTTGGTACATGGTCGGCACAGCGGCAAAGATGGTGACCTTCTCTCGTTCGAGTAGATTCAAAACCTGCGCAGGGTCAAAGGCGCGAATGAGAATCGTTGTCCCGCCGAAGATGACTTGCGGCAGGGTGTAGACAAAGAGTCCGCCCGTGTGGAACATGGGGAAGACGTTGAGATACACATCGTTATGCGTCACATCGTGAATGACGGTGTTGAGCGTATTCCACGCGATCATGCGGTGCGAAACCTGCGCGGCTTTGGGAAGTCCCGTCGTGCCGCCGGTGAAGATCAAGGCGGCGGTATCTTCCGCTTCGAGGTCCTCGCAAGTCACGGCGGAGTCAGAGGCGGATTGGAGAGTAGATTCAAAATGAAGGGATGAGGGAAGTCCATCACCATCCAAATGGAGAATTGGTAATTGGTAATTGGTAATTAGATTTGCGACACCTTCTTTGAAGTCATCCGAAAAAATGAGAATCTTGGGATTGGTGTATTGGAAGATCTCAAGCAGTTCACGCCAGTGCGAACGCCAGTTGAGCGCGGTGTGGACGGCGCCGATCTTGGAACATGCAAAGAAGAGGTCGAGGTGTTCATATCCGTCTTTTGCAAGGATGGCAACCCGATCTCCTTTGCCAATGCCTTGCGATTTCAGCCAGTTGGCAAGTTTATTGGCACGCCGATTCGCATCACGGAAAGTTAATCGCCATTCGGGAGATTTGCCCGCGTCGATGAACGCGAGTTTGTCGGGAGAGTACAGTTCGCGCCGAGCAAGATAGTCACCAATGTACATGTTCACTCCATGCAAAACAAAAGAAGAAAGATGAAAGAAATTTAAATCTTTCTTCTTTATATTACTTCGCCGTCCACTTCCATACGGATGACGCCATCGTAATGCCGCCGCCGCTGGCACAGAAGAGGATCACGTCGCCTGACTTGGGTCCTTTGCCTTGAGCAATCGAGTCATCAAGTGCCATCACTACGCAAGGAGAGCCGGTGTAGCCCCATTTGTCCATGACCCAGTGCGCTTTCTCTAGCGGCTGTTTGAGCAAGTCCATCATGAATTCGATGGTGCGGAGGTTGAGTTGGGTGAAGTAGTAATGATTTACATCATCGAACTTCAAACCGGCTTTGTCTAGCGCGCCTTGCATGAGCTTGGGCCAGTATTCGGTGTTGAAGGTCTTGGGGAATTTCTTGACGAACTCCACTTTGGGTCCGCCGAATTGCGCCATGTTTTCGGGTGTGCAGGGACGATACGTTCCGCCGGTGTAAATTCCCAGCGCGTCGTGAAAGGAACCAACTGCCAATAAATTCGAGCCAAGGAAGCCTTGCTCTTCGCCCACTCCTAAAACGACAGCCCCCGCCCCATCAGCGAAAAGGTTGGCAGTCTTCTTATCCTTGAAATCGAGGAAGCGGCTCATGCCGTATCCGCCCGCGACCAAAATATATTTCATCTGCGGTTCGGTCATCAGGTATTTTGCGCCCTGGTCGAGAGCCGTCACCCAACCCGCACAAGCAGAGTTGATGTCGTAACAGCCAGCCTTCTCCGCGCCGAGTTTATTCTGCACCACAATGGATGTGCTGGGCGAAAGGTAATCGGGGGTATCTGTCGAGACGATGATGAGGTCGAGGTCGGCAGCGGTGATGCCAGCGCGTTCGAGCGCTTTCTTCGACGCTTCGACGATGAGGTCTGAGGTCACTTGCTCGGGAGCCATCCAACGGCGTTCTTTGATGCCGACGTTGGCTTCCAGCCACTCACTGGTAGATTCGCCCATCATGGCGTCCACTTCGGCATTGGTGACTACTCGCTCAGGGACATAACTTCCCGTGCTTAGAATTTGTATGTTGCGCATAAAACCTTCCGATGTGAGAAAAATTGGGATTAGAGATTAGTAACCGAAGATTCTGAAGTGGATGAAGGTTGAATTTCGTCCAACTTTACAAAACGATGCATAAACTCCGTCACTTCGCACCAATGGTTGAAATTGATCTCTTCCGCGGTTTGAATATGACGGATCGTGCCGTGATACGCCAACTTGTGAGCGGGGGTTTCTTCCAGCACAAAGCGGATGATGAAGGAGGAAATCAACGGTGCAGGATCGGCTTCCATCGCATATAAGATAACTGAAGGTGGTAACAGGCGGGTTACAAACAAAAAAATACCGCGAGGGTCTCTCGCGGTACAGATTACGAACGAATGTATTTCTTGTATAAATCCTGCGTCTCTTGCGAAGGCGAAACATCGAGCTCTTCCTTTAATATCTGTAAGCAGCGCTGGTAGGTGCGGGCAAGCTGACCGCGATCTCCCAAGGCGTTATACGCCTGCATTAAATGACGATACGCCCGCTCCCAACAATTATCGCGGGCAAGGATGCGCTGACTGAGGTCTATAGCCTCATTGAAACGGTTGGATTCCAGATACAACTCGCAGAGCTTATCTGCCGATTCGAGGAAGAGAGTTACTAGCCGTTCACGTTCTTCCGCCGCCCACGGCTCATACAATGAATCAGGCAGGTAATCGCCGCGATACAAATTTACCGCCTCTTGCAATTGCTCCAAAGAGCGCGAGGTGGGTTTGAGTCCTTCACGGGTAAGGCGGGTGAAATGGTCAGAATCCAGCCAGAGGTCGGCATGGAGGCGCAGGGTGTAGGTCGTCCCATCACGGACGATAAAGGCAGAGTCACTGCCTGCATCCCTGTCTGGTTCGAGCACTTGATAAAGCGTATTCAAGGTGATCTTGAAATTGCGTTGCGCCGTAGCAGGGTCGGCTTCAGGCCAGAGGTGTTCGTAAATTTGGTCGCGGTCGAGCGGAGATTGTCGATAGGTAAGCAACAATTGAAACAGCTGGCGTGACTTCTCACGCCGCCAGCCATTGGATGGAATGACCTCGCTTCCACGCTTGACCTGAAAGCTGCCCAGCGTTTCGATGCTGAGTCGAAACCCGGGGTGGGCACTGATCTCACGCAAGCCAAGGATATTCAGCAGGCGGTCTACATAGCTGCTCTCCCAGCCAAATTGACGCGCATGCAAAAGAAGGGGCACAAACATACGCTCATCAACAGTTCCAAGCAGGGTCGGACGGGTGAATAAAAAGTAGTAGCCGTTTTGTTGGCAAACCGCAAGCACATCGGGCAGGGTCTGCGCAACAAAATCAAGTTTCTTTTGTTTGAAATGCCCATACGCCAGCCACAAACGCGCCGCACTGCGACCGAACGAGTCACTGCATTCTTCAAAGCCGCGCACTGCACGATTCAACCAGACTTCCGCGGCTTCGTAACGAGCGGCAAGCATTAGACTCGCCCCCATCGAAAGACGAGTGAGCGAAGCAACCCATTCATCACCCGCTTCAACGGCAACGTCGATGGCTTCCTGGGCATAACGTTGTGCACGCTGCAAGTCGCCGCGATAGCCATACGTGCGACACAAGCCCCAATTGGCTTCGACCGATAGGCGCGGAACTTCGAGGTTCTTGCTAACGGAAATAGTCGTCTCAAATGCTGCTATGGCATGGGCCAGGTTATCCTCATTGGCAGATTGAATGAGATTGAAGGCATGTCCCTGGCGCATGTGCCCTACTGCAGTGACATAAGGAGATTTCAATTTATCACCGCGTTGGATGCCTTCCAAGGCAGATTGATACGCATGTTTACTCATGCCCATTAACGAATAAATAAGGGAGAGCAATAATTTCGTCTCGCGGTGCGCGCGCGGAGTTTGAACCGGTTCGCGATTCTCGGCTTCGGCGAGTTCTTCCAATCCCCTTCTGGCTTCTTCAAGGCGACCCGTGCGCAGCAATACGCGAAACCATAACTGATCATTGGATGGACCTTCGGCTTGTAATTCATCGGCTCGTTGACGCAGACGATCCGCTTCCTCGACGTGCCCGGAGTTGAGCTTGTTTTCTGCAAGCAATTCAAACAACCGGACCTGTGCCTCGCGATCTTCGAAACCGTCGCTCAAACGAATGGCTTCTTCAAGTAATTTTTCGGCTTGCGAAGGGTTGACCGTATCAAGGTACACACGGGCTTGTCCACGCAGGGCGCGAGCAATGCCATCCTGCTGTCCGCGTTGACGCCAGGTGACTTCAGCCTGCTTATACCAGCCTTGCGCTTCATCAAAACGGCTGTGCATACGTGCCAGCTCACCGAGCGTGAACATCAACGTGGGGTGTTGTTGAAGGGAAAGACTTGGGAGGGAGTCAATGTAACTCGCCAGCGTATCCAGGCGCCCCGTAGAAAGAAGCGTGGCGGCATAGGTATCGAGCAGGTCGGCAACATCATCCCAGGCTTTGGCTTCGATCAGGTGATAGATCGCATCCTCCGGGTTATTACGAGAGATGAAGTATGCGGCGGCATCGCGATGCCATTTTGTGCGCGTCTCAGTCGGTGATTGCTGGCGCAGGAAGTTATGAAAGATGTGATGATAGCGAAGTGAGCTTACGGCAGTCTCTGCGACAAAGAGATCCTGCCGGCGAAGATACGCCAGCATAGACTGTGAATCGCCTGCCGGGTACCCCGAAGCATTTCGCAACGCGTCGCAGACTTCGGGATTCAGTTCGCGCAAAATGGAAGTGATGAGCAGAAACTCGCGCACATCGGCGGGCTGGCGCTCAAAGACTTCATGGGCAAGCATATCGAAAAGAGTTTCGAGCGAGTCGGTTTGCCAGCGCAATGGAAATTCAAGGGTCAGCGGAGATTGCGAGCGAATGCTTTGCCAGATGAGCTGCAAGCCGATCGCCCAGCCTTCTGTATATTCAAGAAGCGAGTCGAGTTCTTCACTGGTGAGTTCGAGTCCGTAGCGCGTGCCGAAGAGAGAGCCGATCTCGTTCTTAGTAAAGGTCAGGGTGGTTTGATCGAGGATCAGCGCCTCACCTTTTGCACGCCAGCGTGTGAGGTTGGGCAGGGTGATGGTGGGACGTCCCGCCAATAAAATGTGAAAGTCTACGGGAGCCAACCCGATCAGCCGATCTAGAATGTGAGGCATTTCGCCGGTGTCGGTGAGCAGATGCGCATCGTCGAGGATGAACAATGTCGGCGGGATGGATGATTCTGCAATAGCATTGATGATCTGATCAACAAGACCGCGCCACGGGAGTGGACCCTGGGCGCCATCCCATGCTTCTAAAAACGCCGAAGGCAAGGTGGCAACTTGTGGCAACGTATGTTGTATCGCATGACACAGTTGCAGCAGGAAAACCAATGGATCGTTATCTTCCTCGTTGGCTTGATACCAGATGACAGGTTGATGATCGGCTGCCAGCTCCGCAAGCGCTGTGCTTTTACCGTAGCCCGCCTCTGCCTGCAAAATAGTGAAACGATAGTCCAACGCCTGCTTCAAGGTTTGAATCACTCGAGGGCGAGATAGCGTACGGGTGTTGCGCGGCGGAGGGATCAACTTTGTGCGAAGGATGTGGGAAAGGTGCATATTGCGTACAGTGTATCGCAAATTCATTTTTTTTGTTATTGTATTAGCAGGAATACAAGTCGATTGTATACACCCCTGTCCCTGCGGCTATCATGGCAACTCTCAAAAACACGTCTCTGGCATAATGCATTACCCTATCGACCCCGCAGAGATATTCAAAAATTAGGCTTCGTTAACTCCACCTACAACAAGAATAAGATACACAGACAAACACTAAAAATGAATTGGAAGTATTTTTGTTTTAGCTTAAACTTTTAGATGTGCGATTATCTTTGAAACTTATCTTTAGGAATATCATGTGTCACTCGGTGCACATTAATAGATTAGCAAACACCCCTGTGAAAGGAGTGTTTGCTTTTTTATTTATGCTTTCAACGCATCTTTTGCTGCAGAGATGACCTCTTCATAATTTGGTTCATCTCCAAGTGCAGGGAGGTAATTGACATAGGTCAATTTTCCATCTCGCCCAACGATGAAGACGGAGCGGCGCAAGTAGCGGCGTTCTTTGATGAGAATGCCGTATTTTTCGCCGAACTCAGCTTCGAGTACATCCGAAACAACCTTGACCTTCTCCACACCTGTCGCACCGCACCAGCGTTTCTGTGCCATGGGGAAATCGCAGCTGACGGTGTAGATGATAATGTCATCGCTTAACTTGGCAGCTTCTTCATTGAAACGACGGGTTTCACGATCGCAAACATCCGTATCCAACGAAGGAACTGCCGAAAGGATGATGACTTTGCCTTTGATCCCTGAAGCGGATTAACCTTTGCCCATCCTGCGATCACTGAAGTGAACTCAGGCGCGGCATCACCCACTTTGACTTCATCACCGATCAGGGTGACAAAGTTATCTCCGATCTTGAAAACATCATTACGAATGGTTGCCATTTTATTTCTCTCCTGTATATTCTCTCAACTTTATTTACCCGCAATCCCAACTATGGATTTTCCACAGAAGACATCGAAGGTTTCCAATGTGCCTTCTTCGCCAAATCCGCTCAAGCCCCAGGCGGGACGCGGCGCGTCGACATTTAATTCGAGCAGACTCACACCATTGACCTTGACTCCACCCGTGTTCATTTGACGTGCCACCTGCATGGCATGGTCTTCATCTTTCGAGAAGACGTAACCGCCGAGTCCATAGGGAGTTTGATTGGCAAGCTTCACGGCTTCTTCGTCGGTCTTGAAAGAGTGGACTGTGGCGACGGGTCCGAAGATTTCTTCGAGCGTCTCTTCGGGCGCGACCCCGTGATCAGCGTGGGAGAAAGATAGTAGCCCGCCGAATCAGGCGTCGGGGCGGTGTGATGCGTTTGTCCGCCTTTGGCTTTGAGCGCGTTGACCGCATCCACAATGCGACCGTGATGGGCAGAGTTGGCGAGCGGTCCGAGTTGAGATTCCATCGAGAGCGCGTCGCCCACTTTGACTTGCTTGAATTTATCCAGCGCGGCTTTGACGACTTGATCCTGAATCGATTCGTGAACGATGAGGCGACCGAGCGCGCGGCACCACTGACCGTTGAGAGTGGTCATGCCCGCGACGATGCCATCGGCGACTTTATCAATATCGGCGTCTTGCAGAACGACCATGGCATTATTGCCGCCGAGTTCGAGTTGTAGGGATTTGAAATCGGATGCGCAGGCTGCGGCGACAGCGCGTCCGCCATGCAAACCACCCGTGAACGAAACGGCACGCACCCGTTTATCGCTGACAAGTTTCGCACCAACATCACCGCCGCCGTTGACGATCTGAAAGAGACCTTTGGGCAAACCCGCGGCTTCGAGACCATCCACAAGGAAGAGACAGGAATACGGCGCCCACTCGGTGGGCTTAAGAATGACGGGGCAACCCGCGGCGAGCGCGTTGGCAACTTTATGCGCGGCGAGCGCGGCGGGAGAATTCCACGGCACGATGGCAACCGCAACACCAAGCGGCTTGCGGAGAACTTCCACATCGCCATGCGGACCAGGGACTTTGTTGACAGCGTACCCACTGCGGAGCACGCCCGCGGCGGCTTTGAAGGCAAGCCAGACAATGGCGTTGACGAAACTGGTGGTACTAAAGACAATGCCCGTGTTGTATGACTCAACCGCGGCGATCATGGGAGTGAGTCCCATCAGGTGATTGGCGGCGTTGTCGAGAATGTCGGCGCGTTTTTCGGGAGCGGTGTTCGCCCATTCGCCTGACTCATGCAAACGCTTTGCCACCTGTAAAGCGCGTTCGA
>NZ_JADJDD010000018.1:0-30784 GCF_016702885.1 Candidatus Villigracilis vicinus | reverse complement strand
AACCTCTCACCTACGAATTCATGCAGCGCGGACTGCTCGCCTCCGTCATTGTCGGCGTGCTTTGTGCTGTGATGGGAACCTATGTTGTCTTGCGCGGCATGGCATTCCTGGGCGACGCGATGGCACATGCCATTCTGCCCGGCGTAGCCATTGCCTACATCCTAAAAGGGGATTTGCTCATTGGCGCAGGTGTCGCCGCGGTTGCGTCGCTCTCACCATTGGTCTCTTCACCAAAGACGGAGCCGTCAAAGAGGATACTGCCATCGGTATTTTGTTCGCAGCGGCGCTATCCCTGGGCGTGGCACTCATCAGCACCATGCAAACCTACGCCGTAGACTTGTCCCACATCCTCTTTGGAAACGTGCTCGGCGTCAGCGCCTCGGACTTATGGCTGATCGGCGGGTTGAGTATCGCCATCCTGCTTACAGTGGCAATACTATACAAACCCTTCCTCGTCATTTCCTTTGACCCTGTCCTTGCTGCAACCTTGAGATTGCCCGCTGAATTGCTGCGCAACCTGATGCTTGTCTTGCTGGCACTCACTGTTGTCGTCTCTCTGCAAACGGTGGGAGTCAGTCTCGCCGCTGCCATGTTGGTAACCCCTGCCGCAACCGCATATCTGCTCACCCGCCGCCTGCTGCCGATGATGTTCGTTTCCGCAGCGATCGGCGCTTTATCTTCAGTGATCGGGTTGTATCTTTCGTATTACTTCAATATCGTCTCCGGCTCCGCCATTGTATTAACTGCTACGTTGTTCTTTCTGTTTGCCTTCATTTGGAAGCGATTTAGAAAGTAATACATGACCGCAGGTGAAAGACCGCCGACTATGGACAGCCGTCCGCCGTCGGCGGTCTTTTTATATAGTACCAATGGTCAACTGCCAAATCCCCCTTAAGTTCATTGTGAGAATGAGCAGCATCCATATAATCAACGTTACATTTACTTATCATTCCAAGGAGAAAAATCATGGCAGTTCTTGAAGCTTCACTTAATCTTAACAAATCTGCGGCGGAGATATTTGCATACATCACCGACCTCAATAACCAGCGCAAAATGAGCCAATACATCACCGAGATCCGCGTGGATGGTCCGCTCAAGGTCGGCAGCCGCTACACCGTAGTATCCAATGCCGCCGGTCGCAATCTCGAATCTGTCAACGAAGTAATCGGCTATGAACAAGACCGCCTCTTCAGCGTCAAAACTTTTGCACCGCCCCCTGCTTCAGACATGGTCAACACCACCATTCTCGAATCCGAAGGAAGCGGCACCAAGGTCACCATGAAGATGGAGGTCAACCTCGTCCCGCCCGGTATGCCCAGTATGCCCGGCATGGAAGACATGATGAAGGGACAAATGATGGGCTTATTGAACGACTCGCTTGCTCTGTTGAAAAAGAACATTGAAGGATAAGCGTCTCCATGACCATGTATGAGTCATCACTTAATTTCAACAAGCCCTCTGCAGAAGTCTTTGCGTATCTGATAAATTTCGAAAACCAGAAAAAGCTCAATCAGTACATCGTCTCCATGGAAGTCCCGAAGCATATTGAAGTCGGCTCCAAATACAAGATGGTCACCGCTAATGGACCCGTCAAGTTCGAGATAACAAATGAGGTCACGGACCTGCAGCCCGGGCGATTACTGCGTGTCAAAACACACGCCGCACCACCCGTTGAAGAAATGATCACCACCCAGATCCTTGAAGCGGTTGGGAGCGGCACCAAAGTTACCATGCAATTGGAGATGCCTCCCTCCGCACATGGAAAAGAAGATTCGATGAAACAGCAAATGTTGGATCTGATCAATGACAGCCTCACCATGTACAAGAATGACATGGGAGCGTGATCAAAGCAATTTGCGAAAAAGCATTACAGAACCGAGACCACAGCCTCCTGAATGACCGGGAGGCTGTTCCATTATCCCGCCTTAACAAGCGGTAGAATTGCGCCTATGCGTACTCACCAAAAATACTACTTCTTTTTGCTTTTTATTCTGCTTATCCCTGCAGCCTGCACCGCCAAAACCCCCGCAGATGTACCAACCGCCACCGCGCCGGTCTTCGTTACGCTTCCCATCACCGAAACTCCTGCCGGTCCGACAGAGACACCCCTGCCGACCAATACAGCACAGCCTGCATTGGAACGCGCCAAATATACGCTCAACACCAGCATAGATTACGATCTTCACATCGCCAGCATAGACCAGACCATTTTGTATCCCAATTTGAGCGGCAATCAACTCAATACGCTCGTATTGGCGGTCATTCCAAATCTATGGGACGGCAGCTTTGCGCTGACCAGCCTCAACATCGACGGTGAACCGGTCACCACCTATTCACTAAATGGTCAACGCCTCGACATCTCGCTCGCCTCTTTCCTGCCTGCAAACGGTATGACCGAGATCAAGCTTCAATACACGCTGACACTCCCCTTCGCCGAACAGGAAGACCCGAGCATTTCCCGTCCGCGCATTTACGGCTATACCAGCCGCCAGATCAACCTGGTCAACTGGTATCCATTTGTTGTGCCGAACATCAATGGTGAATGGATCCTGCATGACCCGTGGGTATACGGCGAACATCTCGTGTACGACTCCGCCGACCATGAAGTCAATCTCAGTTTTGTCCCATCCGGTCTGACTCCCATCGTCGCCGCGAGCGGATTGCCCGAACCGCAGCCCGATGGCAGCACCCGCTACACCCTCAACGCCGGGCGGACCTTCGCCCTCGCCGCCAGCCGCGACTTCCAAACCGCCAGCACCCAGGTCGGCGAGGTCACATTGACCAGTTACTATTTCCCGTTCAGTGAAGCAGGCGGGCAGGCAGCGCTGCAATCCTCGGCTCAAGCTTTGCAAGTGTATAGCGCCAAGTACGGAGCCTACCCGCACAAAAGCCTTGCCATCGTCATGGGCGACTTCAACGACGGCATGGAATATTCGGCTTTCTATTATCTCAGCCGCGACTTCTACAATCTGTACGACGGCACATCCGCCAACTACCTGACATTTGTTGCCGTGCATGAAACTGCCCATCAATGGTGGTTCGACCAGGTCGCCAACGATCAGGCACTTCAACCCTGGCTGGACGAATCGCTCGCCACCTACTCTGAACGAGTCTATTATGAAAACACCTACCCCGACCTCGTCTCATGGTGGTGGTCCTATCGCATTGACTTCTACAAACCTGAAGGCTTCGTAGACATCCCCATTTATGAAGGACTGGGTTTCCGTCCATACACCAACGCCACCTACTTTCAGGGCGCATACTTCCTTGAGAAAGTCCGTCAGCGCATCGGTGACGAAGCCTTCTTTGCGTTCATACAAGATTATTTCAATCAAGGTCGCGGCAAGATCGTTACCGCCAACGACTTCTTCCGCATCCTGCGCTCGCACGCAAGCACTGACATCTCCGACCTGATCAACCAATACTTCCGCAGCGTTTATCCATAATGAAACATTACGCATTCCGAATCATGTATTATGCAATCCTGGCTGCGCTGCTCGCCGCCTGTGCCGCGCCGACTCCCGCGCCCACACCGCTGCCTTTTGCACAATTCATCCTGCCCACGTACGACCCGAACGCCGCAACCGCCACACCCTTCCAACCGGCAAAAGAAACCAACACCGCCATCTCAACCTATACTGCATCACCGCAGCCAAGCGCGACGTTCAGCCCCACCAACACACCCACGGTGACATTAACCGCGCCTCCCGCCACGCTGACAGTTGCTACGCTTCCCCCAGCTTCACCCGCGCCGACAACGCCGTCCTCAGGGGCAACCTCTTCGCGCACAAATTACATTCTCTTCGCAACGTTCGATTTCGCGAACAAGACCATCGGCGCCGACGAAACCATCCGCTACTACAACAACACGGGCACAGCCCTCTCCGACCTGGTTCTCTCCGTGCAGCCGAATATCTACACCAGTGCCTTCACGCTTAACACCATTGCACAAGATGGAACCGCTCTCACCTCTTATACCCTGAGCGGACAACGCCTGAGCGTAAATCTCAACCAGCCTCTCGCACCCGGTTCTGCCACCACCATCACGCTGAACTTCAATCTCCGAATCCCCAAAAAGGGGTCGGGCGAAGTCTTTGGCTACGACTTCAACCAGATCAATCTCGTGGATTGGTATCCGTTTGTAGTGCCAAATCGCGGCGGCTGGATTTTGCACGACCCCATGCCCTGGGGTGAGCATCTCGTCTATGATGCCTCAGATGTGGAATTGAACATCAAAACAGACTCTGGCGTAACTCTTGCCATTGGCGCTTCTCCCGAAGCCAACGGCGAGTGGACTCGTTACCGTATGTACGGTGCGCGAACGCTTGCGATCTCTGCCAGTAACGAATTCCTGGTCAGCGAGACCACACTTGGCAATATCAGCATCCGTTCTTACTACTTCAGCGGTTACCAAAAAGGCGGCGACGATATGTTGATCTACGCCAGCAAAGCCATCACAACCTATTCAGAACAATTCGCGCCCTATCCACACCAGGCGCTTGCCATTGTCCAAACCGATATGGACGATGGTCAGGAATATGATGGGCTGGTCTTCCTCGCCACTGATTTTTACAGCCAATATACCGGTTCTGCCCGCAGTAATCTAACGACGATTGGCGTGCATGAGATCGCGCATCAGTGGTGGTTCAGCCTTGTAGGCAGCGACCATGCCATGCAACCCTGGCTGGATGAAACTCTTGCCACGTACAGTGAACGCATCTTCTACGAGAATAACTATCCCGCCAATATCAGTTGGTGGTGGCAGTTCCGCATCAACTACTTCAAACCCAGCGGCTACGTAGACGCGACCATCTACGACTACGGTTCCTTCCGCGCCTATACCAACGCTGTTTACTTCCAGGGCGCTCTCTTCATGGACGACCTGCGTGAGCGTATGGGCTATGGCAATTTTTCGAAATTTATTAAAGCTTACGCCACACGGTATGCCAACGGGCACGCCACCAGTGCCGATTTCTTCGCCCTCGCGCGCGAAACCATCAACGTCAATTACGACGACCTGATCGCCGAGTATTTTTCCGGTTCGTATTAACACCACTAACTTTGGGCAGGTCTGTTTCATACTTTTAGAGTTGGGAAACAAATCTCCTAAACATATAATCACTATGAAAGTGACGGTCACTATACAAGTGACTGTCACTTGATTTAAGGCATTGTAAGAGAAGTGCAGTACACTGAGTCTGAGAACAAATCCAATGAACAGACCCTACACCTTCATAAATGTCGCCATGACGGCAGACGGCAAGATCGACACCTTTGCCCGCAAGGGTGCGGCAATTTCGTCTAAACAAGATAAGCAGCGTGTGGATGAACTGCGTGCAGCCGCAGATGGAATCCTTGTCGGCGGAAAGACCTTGCTGGAAGAGCAGCCCAAACTAACGGTCAAGAGTGAAGCGCTGCGTGAGGGCAGGGTAAGGCAGGGGCGTTCACCCAACCCAATAAAGATCGGCGCAGCTACTCGTGCAGACATTCCCCTCGATTCAGATTTCATTAAGGTTGGCGATGCGCGGCGCGTAATATTTACAACTTCACAGACATCTATGTCTCAGCTTGATAATTTGCGCACCGTGGGTGTTGAGGTTTTTGTGGACGAAGCGCCACGCGTTGACCTGCACCAGATGATGCTGACGTTGAAAAAGATCGGCGTAGATCATTTGATGGTGGAGGGCGGCGGGACGATGAACTTCGAACTCATGCGGCTGGGGCTGGTGGACGAAGTGTTGATCTACGTGGCACCCATGATCTTCGGCGGCGCGAACGCTCCCACCCTTGCAGACGGCACAGGGCTGCTGCGCGAAAGCGCGATGGAAATGAAACTCACAGACATCGAACGCTGGGACGATGGCGGAGTTATTTTAAAATACAGATTTTGATAGTGCGATTCACATTCAAAGTGGCTCGCACTTGATTGGAGAAACCATTATGACAACAGACATGCATGAAAAGATACAAGTTTTACTGGAAGAAGATTGCTGCCATGAATGCGAAGGCTACGGTGAAGACCATGTGTGTGTTCACATTGAAGCCATGGCAGAACTACCCACCCGTTTCGGCGATTTTCATATTGTGGCTTTTTCGAACAACAAGGATAACAAGGAACATGTTGCCATCATCAAAGGCGATGTGATCGGCGCAGACGATGTGCCTGTGCGCCTGCACTCTGAATGTTTAACCGGTGACGCCATTGGTTCACTGCGTTGTGATTGCCGCGACCAGCTCGAAGCGTCGCTCAAGAAGATCGGCGAAATGGAACGCGGTATGGTCTTGTACCTGCGCCAGGAAGGCCGCGGCATCGGGTTGACGAATAAAATTCGTGCCTACACCCTGCAAGACCAGGGTCTTGATACCGTGGAGGCAAATATTGCGCTCGGCTTCCGCGACGATGAACGTGATTACGCCGTCGCCGCACATATGATCCATTCACTTAAGATCAGTTCCATCAAATTGATGACCAACAATCCCAAGAAGATCGCACAGCTTGAACAGCACGGCGTGAAGATCAACGAACGCATGCCGCACATCCTGCCGATGAATGAGCACAACATCTTCTATCTCAAGACCAAAGCCGCTAAATCCGGTCATATGATCGACTTCCACGGCAAGGAACACCTGCCCGAACAAAGCGACCGCCCCATCGTGGAGGGTATGACCGAAGACCAGATCAAAGCGTTGTATGAATAATGAATAAAAACATCGTTATCACCGGTGCAACTGGCGCACTGGGAAACCTTGCAGCCAAAACCTTTGCAGGTATGGGACACAATTTGGCATTGCTCGACCGTGACACAGAGAAATTGGAATCCCTCGTCCATGGCTTGAATCTGCCCTCTGAACGCATCTTCTTCCAAACCGTGGACCTGCTCAATGGGCAGACGGTTCAAGACTCCGCCGAAGCTGTGGTGAAAAAATTTGGCAGTGTCCACGCCTTATTCCATCTCGTCGGCGGCTGGACGGGCGGCAAAACCTTTACCGAAACCCCAACCGATGACCTGGAGTTCATGCTCAACCAGCATGTCCGCACCACCTTTAACTTGTTCAAGGCATTTGAAGAACCGCTCTCCAAGAATGGCTGGGGACGTGTGATCGTCATTTCCGCTTCCACCGTGCCCAACCCGCCCGGCAAGACAGCCGTGTACACTGCAACCAAGTCTGCACAGGAGAACATGGTGCTTTCTCTTGCTGCAGAGTTGAAAGAGTCAAAAGTGACGGCAAACATCATCCACGTCCGCGCGATAGACATAGACAACAAAGGCACCGGCACCACGCCCGCCGAGATCGTCTCTGCCATGCAATATCTATTCTCGGACGCAGCAGATAAGGTCAATGGGGCGAGGATTCCGTTGTATTAGAAGGTCCGTCACCCTGAGGGAGCGTTCTTCGCGACCGACACATGCACCGCGCTGCGGATGCAGTGCGGTGAGGGCCTCTGAGTATAGGCGTAAAGATCCTTCGCTATCGCTCAGGATGACAATAAAAACATAAAAAGTGACCGCCGAATGGCGGTCACTTTTTATAATTGTATATAAACAACTCTTTGCCTTTTTCAGCTTTACCTTGTTTGTAATTATTCATCCCATATTGCAATTCCCATTCATGGATATGTGCAAATTTGAAATTATTTCTAATTTCAGGCGAATCGTCATAGGTAATAAGCCACGAATGCTTACAAGTTTTCATTGCTTGGGCAAAATCTTCATGACTAAAATCGGTGTGCAAAATGCCGTTTTTTCCATAAAGCTTTGATTTTGTCGCCACAAGATAGGGAGGGTCTAAAAAAGTAAAAATTGTCTTGCTATCATTATTCAGCAGTTGGCGATAATCAAGATTTGTGATCTTAACACCTTGCAGAAGTTCGCCCATTTGTGCAACCCGCTCAACAGCAGATTGAGTAAAACGCCCTTCAAAGGCTTGCTGGGAAAACCCACCCGCCTCTACCAAGCCTGAAAAAGTAATGCGATTCAAAACAAAAAAACGGACAGCACGCTCTATTTCGCTTAACTTTTGGGCATCCATCGCCACGAGCCTGTCAAATAGATTTCGACCGTTTGTATCATTCTTTTTTATCTTCAACACTTCGCGGGCAAGCATCTCCGAGTCGATTTGGATATGCTTCCAGAAAAAATACAACTCTGGATTGATATCGTTGATCCAAAATCTGACTTCGGGGAATTTCTGCTTTAGGTGGATAAAAAAAGAGCCGCCACCGATGAACGGTTCGCGATATTCCTCAAACTTCCCAGGAATGAAAGGGCTGATCTGAGCAATGGCTCGTGTCTTGCCGCCGGGATAACGAAGAGGACTTTGGATTTTAGGCATAAGGAATTCTTAAATTACATAGCAATGGCAGAATCTTCTAAGGATTTTTGAATGATCTTTACATCTACATCTCAAAGATACCATATCATCGCGAAGAAATGCTTTTGTGACTGTGTAACCTTTTACTTTGTTTACAAAATATTCAAGTAGGGGATTCCCGTATATACGGCACAGGGGAAAAATGAAAGAATCTTCACAACAGAAATTCCCATTTACATGACACTTAAAAACAGATCCAAAAAGTTTCCTGAGCAAAACAGAGGCGGCATGAATACAAAAGTGAAAAGCTTCCTGTCTTTCATCGATCGGCATATCTCTCTTCCTCCCAACCTGCTGGATGAAGTACAAGCTCGTACAGGTCGCCTGCTAAGCATCTATCTTTGGACGTTCATGATCACCATGACGACCGGGTGTTTCATTTTGATTTTGCTCTCTCCCGAGCAGATCTTCCGCCCTCTCTCTATCACACTTACCATCGACTCTCTCTATCTAACCTTATGGATTTTGATAAAACGCGGTTGGGGGCGGCTTGCAAATATTCTCACCATTGGCATTACCTGGTTCTTATTGACAGGTGCCGTGCTAACCGGAGGCGGAGTCCACTCTGCGGCGTATGCAGGATATTTCATACTGACTTTTCTAACAGGCATCACACTGGGTGGTCGCTCCATGGTGCTGGTTGCCGTACTTAGCGGGTTTGCAGGGCTCGGCATGGAATTTTTTGAAAGCAATGGCTTGCTACCCGCAGCCCGTTATCAATTTACCCCTTTTCGCTTTACGATCATTCAAAGCATCATGCTGTTCATCCTGGTGCTTCTGCAATATTACGCAAGCTGGATCGTCAAACAGGCACAGAAGAAAGCACGGGACGAACTAAATGAACGCATGTTGACCGAACAGGCATTATCTGCCAGTCAACAGAGGTTTGCTGCCATATTTGAAAACAGCCCGATCCCTACAGCGCTCACACAGGCAGATAATGGGCATTTGTTGGATGTCAACCCGATGTGGCTAAATTTAAGCGGCTTCACCCGTGAAGAAGTGATCGGCAAGAATGTACTAGACCTTGGCGTCTGGTCCAAGCCTGAAGATCGCGCTCACATGATCGAAATGCTGAAAACACAGGATTATGTTCACAATTTTGAAACCCTTTTGTGCAGAAAAGATAAAGTTCTCCGTAATATTTCAGTATCTGTCAGAAAAACGAATCTAAACGGCATTGACTGCCTTGTGTTTCAAACCCTGGATATAACCGAAAAACTTGCGCTGGAACGTTCGCTATTTGAAAGCAATGAGCGGTTCAACCAGATCGCCATGCACATTCCACAGGTGTTCTGGATCTCTGAACGTATCGGCGGGCTTTCCTATGTCAGCCCGGCGTATGAGACTATTTTTGGGCGGACCATAAATGAGATTTTCGAGGGCGACTACGAATACATAGACATGATCCTGCCGGAAGACCGCCCCATTGTCCAGAATGCGTTCGAACTTCAACTTCGCGGAGAACCCACTCAGGTGGAGTATCGGATTTCACGCCCCAATGGAACGATCCGCACGATCCATGATCGTTCCTTCCCGGTTTTCGATGCAAAAGGTCAACTATTACGAGTCATTGGCGTTGCCACTGATATCACCGAACAAAAACAGGCGGAATCGGAGCGTCGCGAACTGATCGCTACTCTTGAAGATGCCGAGCAGCAAGTGGGGCTTGCCAGCTGGTCGCATGATGTTCTAACCGGAAAAGACAAGTGGAGCCCGCGTATGTTCACCCTGTTTGGGTTTGACCCCCATGGGAGCATCCCAAGCATCCCAGAGTACTTGGAACGTATTCATCCCGAAGATCGTGCAATTCTGGGAGGTGTAATACTTAAAATGATGGAGGGAGGAATAGAATCCAAAGACCCATTTATCTATCGTACCAATCCAGAATATGGGGAAATGCGCATCTTACAACCCTCCTACAGGCTTGAAAGAGGTCAGAACGGGCAGACGGTTAAATTTTACGGAACTGTTCTGGATATTACCGAGCGTACACGCGCAGAGGCGGAGGTCTATAACCGCCAACAGTTGCTGGAAAAAGTCATCCATGCCGGAAAGAACATCACAGCCATCTCTGATTTTGACCGATGTTTACGTGAGATCCACCATAATGTAATCACGAACCTTGGTTTTGATCGTGTCGGTTTATTTTTATACGATAAAGAGACGAATTTCATTCGCGGAACATACGGCACAGATCGAAACGGAAAGATAGAAAGGAACGACTGGTACCAAAGACCCGTTGAAGAATGGAGTTCATGGGATGTGGTCTTGAAAAACCCGAAAGGCATCTCATTGGATAATGATTTTCAAACACAGCACAACCTGCCTCAAGAAAGCGAAATGCATGGCGTGAAGCAGCATGTCACTATCGCAGCATGGGTGGGAGAAACCCCTGTGGCGTTGATCACCGTTGATAATTTAATGACGCAAAGAACGATCACACCGGCAGACCTTGAAGCGCTGCAACTTTTTGCCGGTTATGCCGGGCTGGCGATCGAAAATGCGCGCATGCAAACCGGGCTGGAAAAGCTCGTTGAGCAGCGCACCAACGACGTCCGCCGCAGCGAAGCCACCTATCGCGCCCTATTCGAAGAATCTAATGATGGCATCTTCCTGCTCTCATCTACAGGAAAGGAATTGCAGGCAAACCAGCATGTACTGGACATGCTGGGTTATACACATGAAGAGTATCTGGAAGCGACCCACAATACTCAAAACCCTTTTACAACAGATGCAGATCAACGCGTCGATGCAAACGAAAAATTGGCAGCCATCTTGCGCGGTGAACAAATTGCTCCTTATGAGAGGATCTTAACTAAAAAGGACGGGCAGAAAATCCATGTGGAGATCAACCTTTCTCCCATCCGTGATGAGACCGGGAAGATCATCATGATCCAAAGCCTGGTGCGTGATATCACCCAACGTAAAAAGGTGGAGGAGACCTTACGCCAAGCCAATCTCGAAATGGCGCGCGCCCTGCGAATGAAAGATGAGTTCCTGGCAAATATGAGCCATGAACTGCGTACACCACTTAATGCAATTTTAGGGCTCTCAGAAAGCCTGCTGGATGGCGTTGGCGGCAGCACCACCGCACTGCAGCAGAAATATCTGAATATCATTCGGGAAAGCGGAGTCCATTTACTTGAGTTGATCAACGATATTCTGGACCTTGCCAAGATCGAATCCGGGCAGATCCAACTCAACCTCAAGGAAGTGAATATCCGCCAGATTTGCGAAGCCAGTCTACGCATTGTGGACCAACTGGCAAAAAAGAAGCACCACAAAATGGACTTGTTTATCGCAGATGGTGATGTTCCTCTCCTGGCAGATGAGCGCCATCTCAAACAGATGATCGTCAACCTACTTAGCAACGCCATCAAATTCACGCCGAATCATGGCGCGATCGCTATAAAAGTAGCGACGGATCCAGCCCACAATATGGTATCCATCGAAGTTTCAGATACAGGCATCGGCGTGAAAGAAGAAGATTTGGAACGACTCTTCAAACCTTTTGTGCAATTAGACTCTGGGCTGGCACGCGAATCCTCCGGCACCGGACTGGGATTAGCGCTTGTGGCGCAAATGGTGCGCTTGCATGGCGGTGGTGTGAAAGTCATCAGCGAGATAGGGAAGGGGAGCAACTTTATTCTGTCTCTGCCTTTGACTCAGGCTATGAAAAAAAGAAACACCCCCAATCCTAAAGCGGCAACTCCAGGCATCGCAACGCAAGACGTAAACAAAAATAATTCCGTTATATTGATCGCCGAAGATACTGAAAGCGCAGCCATGATGATCAAGGATTTCCTTGAAGCTTTCTCCTTTACCGTAGTGAGCGCTAATAACGGCGCTGACGCAATTGCAAAAGCAAATACGGTTCACCCAGATCTTATTTTGATGGATGTGCAAATGCCCGGCATGGATGGGATTGAAGCCACCCGTATACTCAGACAGCAGTCGGAGTTTCAAACAACCCCGATCCTGGCTCTCACAGCACTTGCCATGACAAGTGACCGCGAACAATGCCTGGCAGCTGGCATGAATGACTATATAAGCAAACCCGTTGTATTACGAGAGTTATTGGCAATCATCCAAAATTATCTGAAGAGAAAAGAAGCGCCTGATATTTCCTAAGCGGCACACATCACCACATACGGTCTGACCTCTCTCGCAAAAGCGAGACGTTTTCCGTTATACTCGCGCCCATGCACAGCCAATTCATTCAAACCAATGGAGTCAAACTCCATGTGATGACCGACGGACCGGCAGAGGGAACGCCGGTCATTTTATTGCACGGCTTTCCTGAGTTCCATTATGGGTGGCGCAAACAGGTCACAGAGTTGGTGGCGGCGGGCTTTCGCGTCATCACACCGGACCAACGCGGGTATAACCTCTCGGATAAACCGCGCAGTATCCGTGCCTATGATGTCAACACATTGGCAAAAGACATCGTTGGGATATTCGACCATTTTGGGATTCAAAAAGCGCGGCTCGTCGGGCACGACTGGGGAGCCGTGGTGGCATGGACGGTAGCATTGAACCACCCCGAACGCCTGGAAAAATTGACCATTCTCAATGTGCCGCATCCTGATGTGATGCAGCGTTTCATTTTGGAGAATGCCGAACAACGCAAGAAATCCTGGTATGTATTTTTCTTTCAGATTCCTTTCTTTGTAGAATGGATTTTGCGCCGTGACGATTACCGCAACATGGCGCGTATGCTGGTCGGCTCGGGACGCAAGAGCACCTTTCAACGCAGCGATATTGAGGAATACAAAAAGGCATGGTCTCAGCCCGGCGCGTTGACCGGAATGCTGAACTGGTATCGGAATATTTTCCGGGGAAGTCTGCGATCCATTTTTCAAAAGAAATCTGCAAGGCGGGTGAGCATCCCTACGTTGATATTGTGGGGCAAGAACGATGTGGCACTCAGCCATGAAATGGTCCAGCCATCGCTGGAGTTATGCGATAACGGCTCGGCGGTCTTCTTCGAGAATGCCACTCATTGGGTGCAGCATGATGAAGCCAATAAAGTCAACAAAAAACTGATCGAATTCCTGAGGTAATCCATGCCGATTCTTGCACTAGTGATGTTGTTTCTATCTGCTTCGATGCACGCCTTGTGGAACTTCCTGCTCAAGAGTGCGGAGGAAAAATATGTTGCCATGGGGTGGCAAACCATCTTAAGTGGCATACTGGCGCTGGTGGTGGTGGTTTTCTATGCTGGTCTGCCGCCGCGTGATATGTGGCTGTTCGCCATCATCAGCATGCTGCTGGAAGCTATTTATTTTATTTTGTTGTGTATTGCTTATAGCGATCATGACTTTTCATTGATATATCCCATTGCACGCGGAGCGGCGCCCGCCTTGTTGGTGTTGTGGACGGCGATCTTTTTGCAAGAGAAGTTGACGACCGGCGGATATATTGGTCTGGCAATGATCACCATCGGTATGATGGTCATTGGCGCAACAGCGTTGCTGCAAAGTAAAGGCGAAAAGGTTCACCTGAAAGGCATCCTGACCGCGTTGACGGTGGCATTGATCATCTCCATGTACACTTTTATCGACGGCAAAGCAGTCCGCAGTGGACCCGCATTGCCGTATGGGCTGTCCATGTTCGTGATGGTTCCCTTCGTGACGACGCCCTACATCGCATATCACTATGGTATCGATTCATTCTCACGTGTTTGGAAGAAAAACAGAAATTATCTATTGATCGGCGGAGTTCTGGGACTCATCGCCTACATGTTGGCTTTATTTGCTTATACTTTTGCACCGCTCAGTTATTCGGGCGCGATCCGTGAGGTCAGTGCAGTGATCGGGGCACTGCTCGGCTGGCGCTTCTTGAAGGAGCAAATGGGCGGGGTGCGGGTGCTCGGCTCTGCCATTGTGTTTGCAGGGGTGATGGTCATTGCCATATTCGGGTAAGGATCGTTATTGGTTCGTTGATAAAAAGAGGTAAACATGCCAGATCAAGTATTCCCGGAACCCACAGTAGGGATCTTCATTTTCAATCAAGCCGGAGAAGTGTTGCTGCTAAAAAGCCACAAATGGCCCGGCAAGTATGTCGTGCCGGGCGGGCATGTGGAATTGGGTGAGCGGCTCGAAGAGGCGGCGATCCGTGAGGCAAAGGAGGAAACCGGGTTGGATATCTACGACCTGAAGTTCATCATGTTTCAACAGTTCATTCATGACCCGGCATTTTGGAAACACCGTCATTTCATCTTTTTCGATTTCGCCTGTAAGACCGATTCGCTCGAGGTGAAGCTTAATGATGAAGCGCAAGAATATGTCTGGGTCCAGCCGGAGGCGGCGCTTCAACTCGCTGTGGATACATACACACGGCTGTCCATCGAGAAAATCCTTGCAGGAAATTTGTCATAATTTTCAATACGCTTACAGTTACGAAAAACAGTTGCGCCCATCCCGGAAAATGAGTAAGATAAGGGTGCCATGAATGGATTTCTGGCTATACAACTTCCCGGCATGTTCATGCCATGAATCAGCAAGCCTGATGGGTACCCGTGTACCTGTCAGGCTTTTTTTATCTTTTTACCAAGGAGTAAGAATGCAGACACCCTGGGAGTATCGCTTCGCCCACCGCACACAAAAAATGGGAAGCTCGGTCATCCGTGAGTTATTGAAGTTCACAGAACAGCCCGATCTTATTTCTTTTGCAGGCGGGCTGCCCGCACCGGAGGTATTTCCGGTTGAGCAGTTCCAGGAGGCATGTAACCGCGTGCTGACGGAACATGGAGCGCAGGCTTTGCAGTACAGTACGACCGAGGGCTATCGCCCATTGCGTGAGATGATCTCGCGGCATACAGACCGTTATAAAGTTTCGGTAACACCGGAAAATATTATGATCACTTCCGGGTCGCAGCAGGCACTGGATTTTATCGGCAGGTTGTTCATCAACCGCGGCGACTACATTGTGGTTGAGTCACCGACCTATCTTGGGGCGTTGCAGGCGTGGAATGCATATGGAGCTCAATATATTTCCGTGCCCGCAGACGAGAACGGCATGATCGTGGAAGAATTGGAGAACGCGCTGCGGGTCGGACCGAAATTTATCTACGTGCTCCCGAACTTTCAAAATCCCTCCGGTTCAACTCTCAGCCTCGAACGCCGTAAACGCTTGGTGGCGCTCGCCGACCAATATGGTGTACCGATCATCGAAGACGACCCATATGGTCAATTACGCTACGACGGAGAGCACCTGCCTTCGGTGGTATATCTGGATGCACAATATCGCAACGATGGCAACCATGAATATACAGGCAATGTCATCTATCTCAGTACGTTCTCAAAACTGCTGGCGCCGGGGCTGCGACTGGCATGGGTGGTGGCACCGCCAAAGGTCATTCAAAAACTGGTGATGACCAAACAAGCCGCGGACCTGCACACCTCGAGTTTCAATCAACAGGTTGCTTATGAAGTGGGCAAAGGCGGATTTCTGGATGAGCATGTGAAGGTCATCCGCGCCACGTACAAGGAACGCCGCGATGTGATGCTTGAAATGATGGACGAGATGTTCCCCTCCGAAATGCGCTGGACTCATCCACAGGGCGGCATGTTCCTGTGGGGCATGATGCCCGAAGGTGTGGATGCGGCGGAAGTTTTGAAGATCGCCATCGAACGCAAGGTGGCGTTCGTGCCGGGCGCAGCCTTCCACCCGAACGGTGGCGGCGCAAACACCATGCGTCTCAACTTCTCGTATTCTTCACCGGATCTGATCCGCGAGGGTATTACCCGACTTGGCACTACTCTCAAAGAAGCCCTGCAAAAGAACGGCAAACACTAACCTCGCATCTGTTCGTTCTATCATTACCGTCAGAAAACAAAACTCACCTTCGAACCTCCTGGGTTTGGGTGAGTCTTGTTTTAAGAGCAAATGAAACGACTGTCCTTTTCACATTTATGTCTACAAGGCAGTTCAAAATCCTTCTCACGCCTGTCTGTACCATGTGCAGACAGGCGTGAGATTTTTAGATAAGGTCTAGTACCAAAAGTGGATGGATTGATTCTGCGCCAAAGGGTTTAATTCGCCCATCGAGATCAACTCAACGATTTAATCGTACCAGTTGGGAAAACAAAAGGAGAATTTATGTTTCCACTAAAGATCAATGGCATCACCTATAACAGCTATCAGGAACTTCCCCCAGCCGAAAAGGAAGATTACGACAAAAAGATGGGGCTGGCGGGAGACAGGAACGGAAACAACCTTCCTGATTTTATGGATGGTGAATTTGCCCAAAGCATCTGGAATGCCACCCGGGCAGGTTTTGTGCTCAGAGGAAAAACGTACGCCAGCCTGGACGAAATGCCCGCCGACATGCGCGCTGAAATGATTACTGCCTTTAATAATTTATGGAACAATGGCATGCCGCACCCGATCGCTTACGAACTGATCTACAAAAAAAAGATCACCGCCTGATAAACACCACAACATAACTTCAGCAAAAGACCCGTCTCGCCAGGCGGGTCTTTTGCTTTGATCTGCAATCTCAAATATGCGATCAACACATAAAAACTCTCTGCTCGAGAATTCCTTTACGAGTCGTTAATCAGCGGTTCAAAACCGGTTAAGTATGGGTCTTTATAATCCCGGTACAAATCATGAGAATTTCTCAGGTTCCACATTACTTCAATATTTTCCCAACAGGCAATATCCCTGTGCCAGTCTGCATCGGTGACCTGCCCATGTCGGACTATATCGTTTCGGATAATGTCATGACCGACGAAGTAGCGGATTATCTGGATGCAAATCCGCTAGTACCTGGCGCGATCCTCATTCGAGATAACCATCTGACAGGCATGATCCCCCGTGGAAAAATGTTCGAACGCTTGGGGCGGCGATATGGTGTGGAATTGTTCCTGCGAAAGCCGATCTGCGAAATGCGCAACGAATTAAAGGTGGAAGCGCTGACTCTCAAGGGACATCTTTCGATCAATCTGGCGGTTAAACTTGCACTCAGCCGCAGCCAGGAACAAATTTACGACCCGGTTATTGTGGAATTCGAAAACGGTGAGATGCGTCTCCTTGATATCTATCTATTGCTTCTCAGCCAATCCCAGTTATCGAACAACCTGAGCGGAATCGTCAGTTCATTAAATACAATAGAAATGATGCTGGCAAATGACCGCGCCAATTCCATTAATATTCTGGATCTCATCATGGAGAGCCTTGCCAAAGTGGTTCCAGCCCATCATGCCAGACTGGTTATTCAACACCACGAGGGCATCAGCATGCTCCACAGCAATCACATTATGTACCATATTGAACCCCTCGAACTTAATTCAATCTACCGCTCGGTACTCGAAATGAAACAACCTATCACACTGGAAGATGTGAACCTCGTTCCAGCATGGATCAATCTGGACACCCCCCGCAATACCCGCTCTTGGATCGGCGCCCCAATTATGGATCAAACAGGGGCAATTGGCTTGATCTCTCTCTCAAGAAACACATTCTCCCCTTTCACACCCCATGAAAAAGAGATATCACTGGTTTTCTCACGTTATCTCGGAAAATTATTTGAAAACCATACCCGGCAAATGGAAAAAAGACTTGCATTTCAAAGAAAATATCAAGTGCAATAGTTTTTTCAATGACTTCTGCGTGTAAAATTGGTGGACATTCGAAGGAGAAGCGCATGTCCACCATCCTCTTTAACGGCAAGACCTATAACAGTGTCGAAGAAATGCCCGCCAATGAAAGGCAGGCATTTGAGCAAGTGTCAAAAATGTTCGTGGATGAGAACGGCAACGGCATCCCGGATTTCCTTGAAGGAGACCTGGTCCAAAATGTGCTGGCTGCCCACTCTACAAAAACACAGATCAGTGTGAACGGAAAAACCTTTCACACTCTCGAAGACCTACCGCCTGACCTGCGCCAAAGCGTGGATACGGCATTTCAATTCCTTGCAAAGTCAGGCGTTCTCTCTGCAACGCCGGTTGCACAACAGACTCCACCTCCTCCGCAGGAGCCGCTACAGTCCAAACCGTTCTTATCCCAGCAGACCGCTTCTGCGATTGAAGAAGAACCCGCCCGGAATATTTTTTCACTGGTGCTGGGCGGCATTGTCCTGTGTTTTGCCGTCGTCTCAGCGACCATAGCCATCTTATATTTTGCAGGCAGATAGATGAAACTCATTCTGCTGTACACCCTGATCGCAGGCGTGGTTTCCGCGCTCACGGCACCCATCCCCGGAACATCCCTGCTTTTAACAGCATTAGAGGTGTACATGATCGTACACCTCTCAAAAAACAACGAAGCCAAGCTGGGGTTAAAAGAGATCGGCTATTCTGCCATGGCTCTATACGGACTTTCCACCGTCCTGAAAGATGCCGCGCTTGAGATCCTGACCTTTATCCCTGTCATCGGCTGGGCAGCCGAAGTGATCGTGGCAATGCTCTTTGTCTTCTTTCTGGGAATGCTGGCAAACCTATACTTCAGCAAACCATCACGGCAGGGGCGGAACCTTGAGAACCACACCGACCAGGTATCCAGCCATCGCACTGATCGTACCAATTAACATCATTTCCATACCACTGCGCATGGGTCTGCCTACCGTCACCCGCGCCTTGTAAAAACCGATCGCAAACAAGACCAACGCTGTCACCAACACAGACATCCACATACTCGTCGCCACTGGCAGGAACATGAACGGTACGATCGGCACCAGCGAGCCGATGATGGCAGAAAGCCCCACCACCCAGGCAGCTTTCCTGGCAGAGCCGCGGTCCACCGGTGAAAGTTGATGCTCCTCCGCCATCATCACCGCCACCCAGACATCATTGTTGGCAGTGATCGTTTCCACGATACGATCCAGCAATTCCCCGCTAAACCCTTTGCTTTCATAAATATCGCGGATCTCTTTCTTCTCGAGGGTTGGCGCCTCTTGAATATGACGAAACTCCCGCTCGCGCTCACTCTGATACAGATCCGCATCAGCGAGCGTGGTCGTGAACGCCACCGCGCCCATCGAAATGGACTCAGCAAAAGTCGTGGCGAGCCCTGCCACCAGCACCACACGTGCATCATTTGTCGCCGCCGCGATCCCCAGCACCACGCCGAGGACGTTGACCAATCCATCTTGCGCACCCAGGATAAAGTCTGAAAGACCCGAACCGCGCTTGTGCGGATCAATATTATTATGATGAACAAGCTCTTCATGTAATGTTCTAGGTGTTGTATCCATACATCGATAATACTCCATCTGCAAAAGTATTTATAATGGACAAATGTCACACATAAAACTTATTGTTATTCTTTGTATCGCATCGTTAGCCTGTCAACTGCAAGCCATGCCAATCCAGCCAACTGAAACGCCGACGCAAACGCCCACAGCGACTCTCCCTCCCACCGCCACAGCAACCCTCACACCTTCCATCACGCCCATACCATCCCCAACGGGGACACCCGCGCCTCCTGCCCGCCGGGTATTGATCCTCTCCATTGATGGTTTCCGCCCCGATGCCATTCCGCTTGCGCCGATGCCCTTTCTGACATCCCTATTGGCTCAATCTGCCTATTCCCTCACCGCGCAGACGGTCTACCCCAGCGTCACACTCGTCTCGCATACTTCCATGCTCAGTGGACAATGCCCCGCCAAACACAAAGTGGACTGGAACGACTATATCCCTGCGAACGGTTACGCCCAGGTCACCGACCTCTTCGATGTCGTTCACACGGCTGGCATGCAAACTGTGATGTATGTAGGCAAGGAAAAGTTACGTCAGATCACCGAACCTCCAAGCACCGATATTTTCAAGTTCATCAACGACCGCGATCTCGTTATCACCGATGACCTCATTGCAAACTTCCCCGCTGACTTTCGCTTGATGTTCGTACACTTCCCCACCACCGACTGGATGGGACACGAATACGGCTGGCTCTCCGGCGAGCAGCTCAGCGTCCTTTTCCGCGCCGACCAGGCACTTGAAAAGCTCGTGACAGAATTGAACAATCGCGGCTTGATGAGCGAAACACTGTTTATCATCACTGCCGACCACGGCGGACACGCCACCACTCATGGCACCAGCCTATACGAAGACATGACCATTCCGTGGATCGCATTCGGCGCGGGCATTCACCCTGCCGCGTTGACCTCACCCATCACCACCGTAGATACTGCTTCCACCGCCGCTTTCGCGCTTGGGCTGCCCATTCCAGCCGAATGGGACGGCGTTCCCATCTATGAAGCGTTTGGTTTACCAGTGGAAAGAACTTCTGTAGGCTGCAGCCATTGATATTCACCCCGCTGGCGGCGCGTACGACTCCAAATACCCGCAGTCTACACAGCGAAACGTGACCACCGCCAACCGCGGACCCACACGACGCTTCCCTACAGATTCACGCCCTAGAAATTTATCGACAGCATCCAGTGTCTTTTGCCAGTATTCCCTCACCCGTTCCTTCTCTTCGATCACATAATCATCGGAAAGCTGGAACAGGTCTTTCTCAAAATTCAAGCCTTCCTCCATCACACCCGAACATTTTGGGCACACAGTTGGAACCATAAATTTATTCGTCATTGAGGTTCTCCTTCTTTCAAAAGATATTTCGATTCTCAATCCTCCGTCAAATTATCACAAACCCCCGAAAGAACTATCTCCAGTCGACGCTCCCCATACCTATGGTGGAGCGTCGGCTTACCCCTTTTGGGGGAGTGTCTTTTATTGCCCATCCCCATCCTCTTCGCTATACTCCAGCCGTCGTTGCATATATCTTAATCGTATGAGGTTTAGCATGCTGATGGAAAAGACCGCCATTGAGATCGAAAAGAATAACGTCCCGGAAGGTGGGATCCTTGAGCTGGAACAGGACGGCGTGGAAGTTGCCGTCTGCAAGGTGGGACAAGCCTTTTACGCCTTTCACAACAACTGCACCCATGAAGATTGGAAATTAAGCGACAGCTACATGGTGGACGGACATATCGTCTGCTCACTGCATGGCGCCATGTTCGACCCGCAAACCGGCATCTGCAAACGCGGACCCGCCTGCGACCCGCTGCTTACATACAAAGTCACCGCCGAGGGTGAAAAATTATTCATAGACCTGGAGAACTCTTAATGAGCCACAAACTGCATGATGTCTTCCCAACTTTAAAAGTATATGTCCCCGCGGTTTTGCCTGACCAACGCCTGAACGACGCCATCCTTGGGCTTGACCAGCTGGATAAGGAAACCCTTGCCCATGTTGCCAAAGTGGCTGGGAATGCCGACCAACTGCTAACCCATTTTGGCAGTCAAGTGGTGACTCTGCCCGAGATGCCCGGTTTATTCGCCCCGCTGCAACGCTCATTACACGCTTTGTTCGCCCACGTCCATGCAGATTATCAAGCACTCACCCAGCGCGCCACCGACAAGACCAGCGAAGAGACCGTCCGCTGGCAGCTACCGGAGGGCACATCCGAACTGCATAATGGATACAACGTCTGCGATCACTACTTCCGTTTTGTGCGTGTACGCGATATGCAGGCACGAGAATGGCTTGGTACGCTGACCTTTGTGACACTTGCCACGGTCGAGGACCTGCCATACACCTTACTAAATTGGGACGAAGTCATTTCACTGCTGGCAGCCATCACTGAAATGTTCGCATGGGCGTTGCCAGAAGGCATGGACCCCGCACCCAGCTCAGAGAGTGAATCCCTGCCGCTTGCCGCAGAGACCAAGCCGTTATGGCAGAGCGAAGCGGAAAACGTCGGGCGCACCGTTGCGATCGCTTATTACCGTCTGCTCATCGGTCACCATATCTGGCAGCATATCAACATCGTTGGGCGTGAATGTTTCGAGCATAGCGCCGAGGCTTTTGAAAAAGGTGATGACGAAGAAGGCACACGCTGGCTATTCAAAGCCACACGCCTCTTCCGCGGCACGACTGCCAGCATGTGGTACGCCAGTATCTTCCCGCTGCAAACCTATCAGACCGAGCTGCGTCCCACCATGGTCGAGACCGATAGCATCGATGCCCAGCAACAGCACCTGACCTACAACCTGCTCAAACACGGAATCAAACGGTTCAAGACCGTCATGGAAACCCGCGTTACCAACAACCAGCCGCTGCACTCAGAACAGACCTATACCATCCTCAAACAGTTCCACGAATATTATGTGCAAGACATGGAGCAGCACATTCTGGTCGCTTCTTCCAAGGTCGGGTTGGATGCCTCTCTCGCGCAAAAGATCTGGCAAAGCAAACTACCTGCCAATGTACGCGCCAAGAACGCCATGGACCTGCTGCGCGATATGGCAGGCTTGCGCCGTAAAGACTGGCAAAAAGTATTAAGCATCCCGGTAGCCGAACCTGAGGTGAGCGCATGATGATGGACCGCATCCTCGAACCCGAACTGATGGAAGATATGGAGCAGGCGATCGCCTATGCCCATGCGGATTTTTCAAGCTCGCATCAAATGCGTGTGACGTGGTTCCATCAACGCTTCGGCATGGGTTCCGCGCCCGCTTCCATTCTGGACCTGTGCTGCGGCGGCGGTGACATGACCTTTCGCTTCGCCCGAGCCTTTCCAAATGCGCGCATCGTCGCCGTGGATGGTTCACAAGCCATGCTCGATATTGCCGCGCAAGATGTAAAAGCCGAACCGGAACTCACCAAACGCATTCGATTTATAAAAGCCTTCTTACCCAACGATGACATCCCCCAGGAAAATTACGATCTGGTGATGTCGCACAGCGCTTTGCATCATTTCCATGATCCACTGGCGCTATGGGAAACCATCCGCGCCCATACTCACCCAGGGACGATGGTCTTCGTCTCAGACCTGCGACGTGTGGAGAGTGTTGAAACCGCACAACGTATCGTCCGCGAACGCGCCGGAAGTGAACACCCGATCTTACAGAACGATTTTGCCGCATCCTTGTGTGCCGCTTTCACCATCAGTGAAGTGCGCGAACAGCTCAAAATAGCTGGCTTGCCCTCCCTGCGTGTCGAAACGGTTGGAGATGTGTATATGTTGATCCATGGTGTGATCTAAGACCTGCAAAAACAGAACGAACTCCCCCGAAACGTTTCGGGGGAGTTCGTTCTTAAACCATAAATCAGCACGATCTAAAAATTTATTTACATGCCTACGTATCCAGACGCGATATCAACAGCTTCGGCAAGTGAATCTGTGAATGCCAGGCTGCTCTGCCGCACGAACTGATAATCTAAGCCATTCTCTTGAGTGGGAGTATATACTTTTTTCCAGACTTCCACTTGATACCTGCCATCCGTACGTTGTTTGATCACCGCCCGCAACAGACCATCCGTTGAAGTGACCGTCTGCACATCTTTCGCCGCAGACGTACTGATTGAATGTCCATACCCGCCCCAAAAGGATGCGACCATGATACTGCCTCCCAATACAACGAGCAATGCCCCGAACAAGGCATTCCCCATGATCAAGCTTATTACGGCGAGTCCCATCAGCAGGGAACCCAACAGGAATGAAGGTTTCTTTCTATGCATACAGTGAATTTTCATGGATAGTTCTTTTTTGCGCCAACCCCCGAAAGAACTAGGGCAAAAGAGGCATAAAAAAACACGACGAAATGAACCAAGACGGGTTATAAATGGCAATCCATAGTATTGAGGTTAAATATGAATTCCAAGGATCTGCTGAGAACTGCAAGCCGCACGTTTGCCATTGGCATTGAACGGCTGCCGGGGGTGCTGTGCGAAGCTACCACCATTGCCTATTTATTGTTACGCGTATCTGATTATCTTGAAGATAATGAAGAGATGGAAACCGACCAAAAAGTTGGGCTGTTAAATCTCTGGGTCAACATCCTGCGTGAAGAAGCCGATATCGAGACGCTCACCCGTCAATTCACCCACGCCGATACCACCAATCCCGACGCCATCGTTGCCCAGCACTCCAAAGAGATCCTGCTGCAAATGCGGTCTTTGCCGTACGCTGTGCAGGAGATCATCGTGCGGCACGTCATTCACAGCACCCAGGGCATGGCACGCTGGACCCAGATCGGTCCCAACGTGGCGGACGAAAAAGAAATGGACGACTACATGTTCGAAGTTGCCGGGCGGGTTGGGTACCTCGTCACTCAGTTATTCGCCTGGTATTCGCTCCCCATCCGTCGCAAGGAACAGGAGATCATGCCGCTGGCACGCGAGTTCGGTCTCGGGTTGCAGACGGTGAACGTCATCCGCGGCTTGCGCGAAGACTTTGAACGCGGCTGGGTATACGTGCCAAAGAAATTTCTAAGTGAAATAGGGCTGACGAAAGAACAACTCTTCGACGCGGAGAACCGCGAACGAGCCTTGCAAGTGCTGGATATGCTGACCGATAAAGCAGAACGTCACCTGCGCGAAGCGTTGAAGTATGTCAAATCACTGCCGTGGTGGCAGCATGGGATCCGACTGGGCTGCATCTTCCCGCTCATGTTCGCCATCCGCACGCTGGCAGTCTGCCGCCGCAATGCACAGGTCTTTGAGAGCGAAGCGAAGATCACACGTGCCGATGTAAAAAAGATCGTACTGGATTCCACGTTGTGGGGCTGGTCGAATCTATGGTTGGATAAATATTATCAAGAGTTGAATACGGTTAAGAGCTGATCTCATTCTTTGAAACAGAAAATGCCCTTTTTGAATACAAAAGGGCATTTTCTGTTTTCGGCACCCACCCCGCTCACTAGCCCAATGCTCAAGAACAAAGGCAGGGTATCGTTACACACCAGGCAGGGTTTTCATCTCAAGGAGAAGAAGTATGACAGAGAACATCCCCAACGGACAAAAGCCAAAGAAAACCAGCAACCAGACGTTCATCATCATCCTTGCGCTGGTCTTTTCGTGTTTGGTAAGTTTTATTTTTCTATTCGATGTGAACGGAACCAAATTACTTCAAACCACGTTGAAACTGCAGTTCAACGGTGTCGTCACCACCGGAACGGTCAGCGAAACCAAGGAGATCCCAAACAGAAACCTGGCATTCCCCAGTTCCGATTATCAACTAACCGTGAGCTTTGAGGTGGATGGGCAGACCTACACAACGCTCAGCAACATCTACTATCCGCCGCAAGATGGTGATTGGGTGGGCGAACCCATGCAAGTGATCTACGACCCCACAAACCCAAACACTGCACTGATCAACAACTTCAACGAACGCTGGATGTTCCCACTGGGAGATGCATTGCCTGATTAAAAAATGCCTAGTATCGAAATGATAAAATGATTCCCATCTTATTGGTAAAGAGGAGCGCAAGATGAAAAACGATGCCGTGCTTCCAATCACCCGTGCCATCGCGGGCGTTGTAGTTCTATTTCTAGTCACAGCTTTTGTGATCTTATTCTTCCTGCCAGACCGAACAGGCAGCTTATTCGCCTGGGCGATCAAACCGCATATGTCGTCCATGTATTTTGGAGCAGCCTATTTGGGCGGCGCGTGGATCCTTGCCAAAACCGCCATCGGCAAACGCTGGCATCGTGTGCAAGCCGTCTTCCCGGCGGTGACCGTCTCAGATGTGGTCGCCCTCTGCATGGGAACGCTTTTCACTCGGCACAATTCCATTCATTGCCTGGCTAATTCTGTATATCGTTTCACCCTTTTTGATCCCAGCTCTTTGGGTCTACAACCGACGCACTGACTCATCGAACCGTGGTGACCGTCCCCGGTCCTCTGGGACCCTCTCTGTCTCGTACACTTATTCCCGCCTGTCCCCAGGCTCACTCGCCGCGGCTGGCTTTCTGTGATCGGCACCGGCGCTGTGATGATCTCCCTCGACCCGCGTTGGACAGGCTGGCGTGCCATCCTTGAGGGCATCTTCATCGCATACTGCCTGATCTTCCTCGCCGCATTCATGAATCCGGCAGATTTCAAGACAGGCATATTCAATTGGTACACCATGCTCATGGCAGCTATGCTGATCGCGATCTTCGTTTTTTACGGCATTATGGAATCGCGCAGGCGCAAAGAAATTAAATAAATAATCCTTCCCACTCCCCACACATCACAAAGGGAGAAGGAAGGATTTTCTTTTGCATACAGTCTTTTTTTTACTTCAACGCCCGCCGCAATTTCTCGGCGACCGTGCGCAGGGACTTAATGCGTGCAAAGTATTTATCGTTGGCTTCCACCAACGTCCAGGGGGCATCGGGGGTGCTGGTTTTCAGAAGCATTTCTTCGGCGGCGATGATGTAGTCTTCCCATTTGCCGCGATTGCGCCAATCTTCATCGGTGATCTTCCAGGTTTTGTAATGGGTGCGGGTACGCTCTTTGAAGCGGCGCAGTTGTTCCTGTTTGCTGATGTGCATCCAGAATTTAAAGACGATCGTGCCAGCCTCTGTAAGTTGACGCTCGAACTGGTTGATCTCGCTATAGGCGCGGCGCCAATCCGCTTCGGTGCAAAAGCCTTCCAGCCGTTCCACCAGAACCCGTCCATACCATGAGCGGTCAAAGATGGCGATCTGCCCCTGCTCGGGTAAACGCCGCCAGAAGCGATATAGGTAGTGACGCTCTTTCTCTTCGCCAGAGGGGGCAGCGATCGGCCATACGACATACCCACGTGGATCCATACGTTCTGTGAGACGTTTGATCGCACCGCCCTTGCCTGAAGCGTCCATGCCTTCATAGACGATCACCACCGGGCGCTTCTGTGCATAGACTTGAAATGCCAGTTCATGCAGCTCAGCCTGCAATGATTTAAGCTGCTTGTTGTATTCTTCGCGTTCGAGTACCAGATTAAGATCGAGTCGCTCAAGCATTGACGGCTCCTTTCATTTCCTTGGTTGCACGCGGACGTTTAGGCTTTGTCCCTGAAGAGGCAGGTAACCCCAGGCGGGCTTCAAGGGAGGCAATGATGGTTTCAAACACTTTGATGCGCATGTAATATCGGTCGGCGGCTTCCACGATCGTCCAGGGAGAGTGAGGCGAATCGGTCCGTGCGATCATATCTTCGACATAATTGGTATATTTTTCATAACGCTTGTTTTGCAGCAAGTCTTCCTCACTGACCTGCCATGCGGTCAACTTGTCTTTGCTCAATTTCTTAATACGCTTCTTCTGGTCGGCTTCGCTGATGTGCAGCCAAAACTTCAAGATGACCGTTCCATCGGCGCTGAGCATCTCTTCAAATTCGGCAATGTCTTGATAGGCGGCGCGCAGATCATCTTTGTCGACCGTCTTGTTCAGCCTGTCGATCAAGACGCGGCGATACCACGACGTATCGAAAGCGACCATTTGCCCGCGGGCAGGGATCTTTTGCCAGAAACGCCACATCCACGGATAACGCGTCTCCGCTGTGCGCGGCGGCGTGATGGGTACCACGCGAAAACCGCGCGGGTCCAGCCGTTCCGCGAGCAGACTGATCAGGCGTCCCTTGCCTGTAGCAGCCCACCCTTCGAACACAATAATGACCGGAATTTTCGCATCAAAGACCGCATGCTCCAATTCATAGAGCCTCTGCTGCAAAGGGCGCAGTCGTTTTTTATATTCCTCCTGCGGCAAAGCCAATTCAAGGTTGACGTATTCAAGCATGGCAGACTCCCGTTCGTTGGTTTGATAACTTGATCATCTTATCGGTTATTTTACCCTCCCCGGTATCGTTTATAAGGAATACATATTATTGCAGAACAAATCAAAAGACCCCGCCGAAGATCTGGCGGGGTCTTTTGATAAAGGGGATGTTGACGACTTAATTACAATACGTGACTGTTCCAGTGACCATACCGGAACTGCCATTGGCATTCACAGCCTGCACGCCGTAAGTCACGCTCGGAGATGTAGGCAGTAAAACGGTGAAGGTCTCTGAAAACTTTTGTGTATTGGCTGGCAACGTGGTGTAAAAGGCGCCGTCTTTGAAGATATTAAAACCGGTCTCATTGCTGGACGCATCTGACCATGTAAATTGGACAACCATCTTAAAGCTTGGGAAAAGGTCATCAGGCTTCGTGAGGGTGGTGCACTGACGGGTAATATCCGCATTGGTGGGCGCGGCAGGCGGAGGCGCGGCGGGCTGCGAAACATCCTCCTCTTCGTCATCATTCGAATTTGAATTATTAGATTGGTTCGAATTGCCGGATTGACTCGAGTTATTCGAATCCGAGCTCTGTGCAACTGGTGCTGGCGGAGGTGTGATCTCAGGCAATACACTGGCATCGCCTACGAGGACTGCGTATTGACCCCACAACCAACAAGTGCCGCCCGTGGGCATTGTGATGATCCAATATCCTTTTGGCGAGTACTTGCCCACTACATCAAAGTCGCTGCCTGGCTGCACGACCATCAAGAGTTGATAGACCACATCTGGACCAGTACGGCAATTGGTAGCCGTGCTGACAGAAACTTTGACTGTCTTTGGAGCCGTTGTTGCGGTAGCTGTGGCAACAGTATCCCCCGTACTTAATTCGGTGGGTGCTTCTGTTGCATTGACCGGTTCTTCTGTCGCATCGGTCTGCACTTCTGCGGTTGTTGGCAGGTTACACGCGAATGCTGCAATGGCAAGAATGGTGATTAACATAACGATGGGGTGTTTTTTCTTCACGATGATTACTCCATATAATTTGATCGGTTCAAATTATATGGAGAACAAGCAAGATCAACATCCCACAATGGATGGATGACTTTCGGCTTTATCACAAATGCCCCCAAATTCCCATTGCATAAAGAAGCTGGCTGGATTCATTCAAAATATAAATTATCCGATTTGCCTACAGGGTGCTTCGTAAGGTTGTGGAGGGGAGTGAACAGCAAAAAATACCCTCTCGCAAAGGAGAGGGGCAAATAGAGAAACTTGATTATGACGCCAATCAGGGAGAGATCCCACAGACTTATTCGATCATTATTCTTATCAGGAAGTGGGTTTCAACCCTGTTGCTCGAAACACCAACCAATAAAACCATGCCGCAAAAACAATATAAACCAGAGTCACAATTAACATTAATGGGCTAAACCCGACGAACAAATTCTTCGCCAACAATACCGCCCCAGAAAAGAAGTGGCTGAAATTCGCCAGCGACACGGGTCGCGCATAGATGCCGCCGATGGCACTATCTTTTGCCGTCCAGTTCATGATCGCAAAGCCAAAATATAACGCACCCATTAATTGCACCAACACGGAGGCTGCCTCTGTCACCACCACACCCTGCATGGACAGCAACACATCCGGCATGAACAGGGCGCATATCCCTGCTGCTGCCATGATAAGGCTGCTGGAGGTCATGAGTAGTTTTGTGTTCATTGAAAATTCTCCTCGTTTTAAGTTGAAGCAATTATCCTGCATTTTCACCATCACCCAAGCATTGACTTGGAACCTCAGCGCCCATCCACAGAACAGCAACCAAAAAAAATACCTCCTCCTTTAGCCGATCACGGCAACCATCAGGGAGAGGGAACTGGCTTAAGTTGAATTCCCAGCAAGCCGCTTATCTCTTTGCTTTTCAAGTTCCCGATCTTGTTTTAGATCATCTGCCATAGAAGAACCACCTTTCAAAAATCCATATCCTTTTTTGATAGGGTCATCTTCTTTAGAGTGCAGCAGTGGAATTAAGACCAAGACACCATCTTGAACATCCAATCGTAAAAGTGCTCCTGCACTGATGTTCAATCGCTCTCTAATGTGACGCGGGAGAGTGATTTGGTTTTTCGCGTTGAGTTTTACGGAAAGGCGCTTAATAGCTGTAGTTCGAGCCTTCTTAAGAATTTTTTCTTCTTTCAAGAAATCATCAAAGTCGCTTCCGATATGCTTTTTGTTCATAAGCATCCATTTCTATTGAGAAGCACTTTGCAATTCTTCACGGACAACACGCCGAAGAATAACCTCAATGGGCTCCTCTTGCTGGTGGATAAACTCCCGTAAGGCGTTATTGATCAATGTCTGATAATTACCGCCACCTGATTCTTCGACTTGATTTCGGAACCAGTCCAAAACATCATCATCGAGACGAATGGTGATACGAGTTTTTCCCTGCGGCGCGCGGACAACGGCTCCGCGTTTGCCTTTGCTAAAGTTATATTCACTCTTCATGTTCTTCTTGTGCCTCATATTCAGCCTTTTCAAGGGCTGTAGCCTTCCTCGCGGAGATGAGTCGGATAAGTACTCCGCGAAACGTATAAACAACGACCAGAATCCTTCGAAGAAAATCTCTACCCAGCGTGATGAAGCGGTCTTCACTTTCATGCTCATCTTCGATGGTGATGGCGTTTTCATCTTCAAAAATGCCTACTGCATCAGAAAATTTGACACCATGCTTCTTGTAATTTGATTTTGCCTTTTTAGGATCCCATTCGTAGTTCATGGATATATTATATGCACAAATGTACACAGACGCAACCTCTCCCCGCCTCCCCTGAAGGGGAGGAGCTAAAACCAACCCACCACCCAAACATTGACTTGGAACCTCATCGTCCATCCACAGAACAATAAAAAAAAATACCCTCTCCTGAAGGAGAGGG
>NZ_JADJDD010000017.1:0-97085 GCF_016702885.1 Candidatus Villigracilis vicinus | reverse complement strand
ATCGGCTACTTCTTTGATAACTTTCTTCTTTTCCACCAATGTCCGCAGGCGCTCGATGTTGGCTTGCGAGTATTTTGCTTTTGGCTTGCGCGGCGAAAATCGCTGGACGGTATGCTCGTCGTCTAATGTCTTGATGATGGAGTCGATCCAGCCGAAGCACAGGGCTTGCTCCACGGCGTCGTTGTATTCGATGCGCGGCTTGCCTGTCGCTTTCTTGGGGTAGACCAGCCAGATTTCAGTCTCAGTTTTGTGATGCTGCTTGAGCCAGTTCCGCCAGTCTTTGGGGTTGGTCAGGTAGAGCGTGTTTGAGATTTTCACTTGGTTTCTCTTTGTAGATACGATTCTCAAAGTATAAGGGCAAAGATGCTCTTCCGCCCACTCAAGTGGTGGTCAGGTAAAATCAAACAATGCCTACCTCAACCGAACTTCTCATCCTTCCCTTTGAATCCAAAAAGAAATTTGCAGAGTGGCTTGCCAAGAATCACGACAAGTCCGCGGGCTTGTGGTTGAAGATCGCCAAGAAAGCGACGGGGATTCCCACAGTCACGTATCTTGAGGCGTTGGATGTTGCTTTGTGCTATGGCTGGATCGATGGTCAGAAGGGGAGCTTTGATGAGCAGTATTTTCTGCAGAAATTTACACCGCGCAGACCGAAGAGCATTTGGTCGAAGATCAATGTGGAGAAGGTGGCAGGTCTGATCGCGAGTGGGGAGATGAAACCGTCGGGGTTGAAAGCGGTTGAAGCGGCGAAACAGGATGGGCGTTGGGCTGCAGCGTATTCGTCGCAGAAGAATATTGTCGTGCCCGCAGATTTTCAGTCCGCGTTGAATAAAAATAAAAAAGCCAAAGCCTTTTTTGAGACGTTGACAGGTTCGAGACGTTATTCGTTTCTATTCAGAATTGAAACGGCTAAGAAAGCCGAAACGCGCGAGAAGCGCATCCGTCAATTTGTGGAGATGTTAGCGAACGGTGAGACGTTATAAAGAGACGGTCATCTCAAGAGGACCGTCTCTTTATAAATTATGCTTCTTCGAATTTCACCGTCGCCTTGCGGACGATATCGAGCAGTTCTTTGAGTGGTTGAATAAAAGCGATCGTGTAGAGCGCGAACCCGATACCATACAGCACATTCTCGATCGGAGAAAAGATGCTGATCCAGATGATCAATCCGCCGAGGGTGAGCAGGGTGAGTGTGAGCCAGCTTCCGCCGAGCGCGGGATTTTTCTCCTTGAGCAGGGTGCGGCGGAAAATGTACGGGATGAGGGCAATGCCAAATTGGAAAACCCAGCCATAAATTAAAGGTTGAGGCGCTGTCGATTCGACAGGTCCGCTTGGGATGAGCTTCAACAAGATCGTGGGGGCAACCAGCACGGGCATCAAGATCCACGCATACGAAGCGACCAAATGCCAGCCGCCTGCCTGAGAGAGATGTCCGCTTGCTTTGAGGGCGCGTATCATCAAAACGACCAGCCAGATCGTCCCTGCCAAATGCAGGAGCAAGCCAGCCACTGTGGGCGGTTCGCTGATGCTGGCGGGAATCCACGGACCAAGGATGATGCCGAATGCGCCGAGGGTCATGCCCCAGTAGATGGAGTCAATGGCTTTCTTTTCGCCGAGCGGTTTTCCTGTGATCATTGGGGTGAAGTCCACGAGCAAGCCCGCAAAGACCAGTGACATGAAGCCCCACGAGTTGGCATGGATGTGAACTTCAAGCGGTACACGGATGTGCAGCGCCTCGCTCCAATTCAGGAACAAGCCTGTGCCAAGGATGATGCCCAGTAAAAGATAGGCGACGCCCGTGATATAGAACTTCAGGCTGGCGGGTGCTTCGTTGCCGCGCAGATTCCATAGTTCCCCAAACAAAAGCAAGGTTGCGATAAAGACCAATGTGCCGCCTGCAAAGATTTGCGGATGGTTCATGCCTGAGAAGCCTGCGATCAACAAGGCAAAGCCTGCGTTCAGCGAAAGCCAGATATCCCAACGCATGGAGGGCTTGGCTTTTTTTGCGTGGTTTGCCACCAAGGAAGGCAGCAGCCCAAAAACAACCTGCGAGAGAATTCCCAACGTAATGAAGTGGACGCGCACCCAGCGTAAGGCGGGGAAGGCTCCTGTCAGATTGAAGCTGACCAGTGAGGCATCGGCTGCGATGAACAGACCAACGAAGGTGTAAAACAATGTAGTGAAGATATAGGGGATGGACATTTTCAGTTCCTTATTTGATGGAAGTAAAGTACAACAATGCAATGATGATCAACCACACAACCAGTCGAAAGGTCATGGCGAGCAGGCTTTGTGTGGCGACCACCTCGCGAAACCCCAGTAAAAGCACTGCGGTTGCCAAGAAGTGAATTCCAAAGAAAATGATCGCCGTCAAAAGGGCAAGCGGATGATTCTTCCAGATCAGAATGGCGGGAAGCAGAACCGTCAAAATGCCCATGCCGAAGTTATAGACGGGTAGCCATGTCAAAACGTTATAGCCTGGGTTCCAACCGCGCATTGCCATTCCACCGGCAAAGATCGATAACGCGCCGATCAGAAAGGCAAGACCAGCCGCGACCCTGATGGCATTCATGCTGCCCCTTTCGAGCCAAGGAAGATGAGGCGGGTCTTTGCCGTGATGCCGCGCTTCGAACCGCCCGGCACCACTACTGTGACACCCGGTTTGATATCGAACGCTTCATCTTCAACGAACATCAAGCCTTCGCCTTCGAGGAAGTGATACATCGCCGCGCCATCGGCATGTTGCGGCAATTGCTGCCCCGCTTCCAACCCTACGACCAGCGCCTTGAAATTTTCGCTATTGAGCAGGAACTGCGGCTTCGGTCCGTCGCTTGAAAAGACCGCTTTTGATTTTGTGTCTGTGAAATAGATGTCTGGCATACGAACTCCTTTTTGATATGCCAAACTTTATCGCTTTCCCCCGCTTCGCGCCCCGACTTTTGTCGGGTTTCTCACCCCAATATTTATTCTTCCCGAATCTTGCCCCGCTCTGCCAGCCCCGCCTGATCCAAAATGCGGATCTGCTGTTTATCCATCTCGATCAGCCCTGCCTTGGTCAACTCGCGGATGACGCGACTCAAGACATCGGGGACCGTTCCGAGCCGCGCCGCCAACTCGGTCTGATTCGTCCAACGCCTGCGCTCGATCACATCCCCTTCGGCTTGGTCGAGCAACAATTGAATGAACCTCGCCTCGACCGTTTTCAACGACAGATCTGATGCCAGTGTGACGAGGCTGATAATGCGGTTTGCCATCATCTCGATGATCTGCATCCCTGTTCGTGGGTGCATCATCACGATCTCTTCCAACGCCTTGCGTGGGATCAGCCAAATACCCGATTCTTCCAAAGCGACAGCCGTGGCAGGGTTGGGCTTTTGCGCGAAGACTCCCAATTCATTGAATATCTCTCCGGCATTGAGAAAGCTCAAGACCTGTTCGCGTCCGTCGGGTGAAGTGCGCATGGCTTTGAGCGAACCATATTCCAGATAGAACAGATGCGTTTCCAGATTCCCTTCCCAAAACACCACTGCGTTCGGCGGAAAGACTTTCCACACCGCACTTTTTGCCAGCGCAGACAGAGTCTCGTCGTCGAGTCCGCGCAGGAATTCAAAGGTCTTGAGGCGTTTCAGCAGGAGGTCAGTTTGCATGATGTGATTCTATCCTTTTATACCCCTGCGCTAAATTAAGTTCTCTTCCATAGGTAGCTGCTAAAACCCGCGCTTCTGACCTTCCCACGGTGGGGCTTTGCCTGCTTTGAATTCTTCCACGCTGGGACCTTGTAACTTTGCGAGTCGCCAAAGTCCATAGATGTAACTGACGATGAGCAGCACAACGATGAACGGCCAGCCCAATAGAATTCGCTCTGTAGCGAGTGCGTTAAGTGCATTTTGTTGATAGAGCCAGAACTCAAGGGTCAGGCGTGCGGCGAATGCCACTGCCCAGAGAATGGTCACTTCGTTGTATGCGGGCAACACTTGCGGATGCCAGTACCAATTCAATGTCCAACGCCTGGCAATGAAGCTGGACCACGCCACCATGGGTCGGTTGAATGCTACGCTTACCACGCAAAGAATCACGGTTGCGGCTCCAGAAAAGAAGCCGGGTAAAAAGAATCCAGAGCCAGATCCACTCAACTTGACGAAGAGAGCCGCTAAAAGCGTTCCACCCAAGCCGCCGAGAGCATAGGTCAAGTTCTCGCGGCGGATGAGGCGGTAGGCGGCGAATCCGCCTGAGATGGCAAGCGCGCCCCAAAGCGCCGCATCCACATCGGAGATGGAATTGATCAGCAGGAACACCAATGGTGGGAAAAATGAATCAAGCAGCCTTGATCCCTGACCGGAGAGAACACCGCGCAATTCCTCCCCGAGTTCTTGCAGTTTACCCATTGGCGTGTTGCCCCATCCAGAATTTTTTCCAATCACCTTTGCTGGCGTTGAGCGCGAGGAAGGCATAGAGACTGCCTGCGAAAAATCCGAGCACCATCATTAAGATTACCCAAATGATCGAGCGGACGACGGACTTCTCGCGATAGACGATCCATGCGGAGAAGAGGATGAAGCCGGTGTATAAGTCCACCATTGAGACGATGCCCCACGGGTTTTGAAGCAGGGTAGCGCCGTCTTTCCCGAAATCTCCGGCGGTGAAGCCATAGAACAAGACGGCGGTCATGGCGAGCACGCCCAAACCGGAAATGACCTTGGCAATGTTCATGTTCATTTTGTTTTCCTTAATTCGATCTCTTGCATATTTGGAATCCTGAAGTTTTACTTCAGGCGGATATTCCGAAAGTAGAACTTTCGGAGTCCCTCATAAATTTTTGAGAGGTTTTATTTCTTTGGCGGCATGGGGACTAAGACGGATGTCCCTGCTTTGTAGGCTTCGTACTCAGGCTGACCGCCCCATTTTTCATCGGCGCGTTTTTCCAAAAGCGGCACGCCGCTGATGCGGGTGAGCAGCAGAATGATGAAGATGGGGGAGATGAGGGTCGCCCATTGCCATCCGCGCAGGACGGGCAATGCAATGATCGCAACGCCAATCCACAACACGATCTCACCGAAATAATTCGGATGACGCGACCACGACCACAAACCCGTGTTGATGAATTTACCTTTGTTTGCGGGCGTGGCATTGAATGCACTTTTCTGCCGATCTGCGATGACTTCGATGCCGAAACCGATTAGCCAAACGATTAAACCGATCACCGCAAACGCATCCAACCCGACCCGAACTGTGGATGTGATGGCTGCCAGCCCTGCCGCCACTGAAAACGAAACCCACAACCCTTGAATGGTCCACGTGAGCAGGAAGCGCGCAAAGGATGGTTTGATCTCACGGAAGCGGCGGTCTTCACCCGCGGCGCGAATGCGCATGAAGAGGAAAGAGCCCAGCCGAACCGCCCATACCAAGATGATGCCAAGCAATAGATAAGAGCGAGTGTCTACTTCGCTGCTCAAGGCAACCGCGGTCACGGTGACGATGATGTAGGTCAACCCGCCGGTCAGGTCAAAGAACGACTCGGTCTGATTCATATAAGCTGGGATAAATGCGATCCATTGAATGACGAATGCCAGCAGGATGCATAGCGCATAAAGCGGGAAACCGTTGACGGTGTAGCCGCCCTGGCTCCCGGCAAAAGCCAGTCCGGAAGCGATCAATAGAACGATAATGATTCCGATCAACGAACGTTTGGTGACAGCATTCATGTTTTTTTCCTATCGACTTAAGGGATTCCGCACATTCTATGCGGGCTTCTTCGAAATGATCACGAACCCAACGGCTCCCGGTCCCAAATGTGCGCCAATGACCGGGGTGATATCCATGGAATAGGTAACTTCTGTCGGGATTAAATGAGCAGCCATGTTGCGAAAGGCAAGGGCTTGTTCGTGAGAATTGGTGTGCAGCAAAGAGAAATGCTCAATGGGCTGACGTTCTTCCAGCATTTTCAAGAGCCGGGCTTCGGCTTTAGGGGTGGTGCGCACGCGTTCAGAGCCGGGCTGTCCATTTTGCATGGTGAGGATCGGTTTGAGCTGTAACAAACTGCCGATGCCTGCCAGAAAGGAGTTCATGCGTCCGCTGCGCCGCAGGAATTCGAGCGTATCCAAACGTGCCGCAACGAAGGTGCGCGACCGGAGATCATCCAGCGCGGCTTCGATCTCCTTCATGGACTTACCTTCTGCCGCCAAGCGAGCGGCGCGTTCCACTTGAAGACCCGTCCCCAAACTAAGCTGACCCGAATCCCGCACGGTGACGGGAATTTGTTTGAATTCCTGCGCGGCATTTCTCGCCACATTCACAGTGGCGCTTAGCTTCTCTGAAATATGAATAGAGAGGATCTCGGTAAAACCTTGATCTGTCAGAGTTTGGTATGCGTTTTTGAATGCATCTGTGCCGGGGGTTCCGGTTGTGGGATGTGCGGTATAGCCCGGCAGATTGGTATAAAAATCCTTGCGGGTGATATCTACACCGTCTAAGAATCCTTCGTTGCCAATATTGATGAACAGGGGAATAACGGTAATCCCTAGTTCATTGATAACACTTTGAGGCAGGTCGCAGGTTGAGTCCGTAACAATGGCAATAGACATGTTCTACCTAATTAAAAGGGAGTGAATAAATTGTCAATACGAGTGTAACCTATTTTAACAGTCGGAGTTCGTCAAGGTTCTTACAGGTGGTTACGTACCTTCTTTTGCAGCTTTTGCACTGCCAACTGCGCTAAGAATAACGCCGCCAAGAACTACCAAACCACCAACCAGGGCAAAGGTGCCCATGCTTTCGCCGTAGAACAAAAACACCCAAATCGGATTAAGAACCGGCTCCAGTGTGCCGATCAAATTCGCTTCCAAAGCAGGGATGTGTTTGATGCCCTGGGTGAAAAAAATGAAGGCGAACCCGATCTGAAAGATGCCAAGGAAGGCGAGGATTAGCCAGCTATTAACCGTCCATGTTTCTTTCATCACGTAGGGGAAACCGAATGCGGCTGTGACGAGGAATGCAATGAGGTTGCTTTCCGCCGGGTCGCCGTTCTTTTGGGCACGAAAGGAAACCATCATCACCGCCGAAGTTACACCGCTGAGAATGGCAAGTAGGTTGCCATAGAACCCGTCTGTGCTGAGCTTGTCGCCGAAGAAAAGTGTCAACCCCAGGAAAATGATGAGCATGGAAACCCAGTCGGTGCGGGAGGGTTTTTCACGCAGCAGCCAGAATGCCAACAAAACCACATAGATCGGCGCAGTATATTGCAGGAAGATCGAGTTGGCTGCCGTGGTCAATTTGGTCGAGGTAACGAATAAAAACTGCGTAAGGATGAACATCGCTGCTGCCAGTAATTGCCACAGGCTAAAACGGGTGGGGAGGCGGCGCATGTAAATCAGAAAGACAATGGCGGCAAAAAAACTACGCCCCGCCAGGATCGAAACGGGGTGCCAGTCTAAAATTTTTACGAATAGCCCGCTTGTGCTCCACAAAATGGCAGCAAACGCGAGATAAAGAATCGCCTTGCGGCGTTCTGAAAGAGAATCCATTATTTATCCTCACAAAAGGTTAGAGTTGAAGTCTGATTATACAGGCATCTCTTAAGCCCGTTTTTTATTGCAGAGGTATAAACAATTAATTGCCTCTTTGCTGGAGTGCGGCGCTTCTATAACTGCCCAGATCATCTTTTAGAATGGTTGAAAGTCCTGCTTGCGCTCCGTTCCCGTAAACGACCTCGCGGATCTTTCTTGCCCGGTCCTCGTCCACAAGTTTGCCTTTGGGTGTGCTGGCTAGAGCTTCTAAAAGGTTTTGGCGCAGCTCAAAGAACTTCTCGTATAGTTCCTGTGAAAAGAAAAGCCCGTTTTCAGTGTTGAACTCGTTGAGTTCAGCGAGATATTGCTCAACCCACTTGCTGTCTTTGGGCTTATTTTCCATTGTCCAATTTGTTTCGTAACGAATATGAATGGACCATAACTTGGGGTAGATCTCGATCCGTTTTGTCAGAATACTTGAAAGCTGCGATTGCTGGAGCTGCTTTTCCGTTTGCCATTTGGATGCCAGATAGGATAATACGCCGACAGCGAGCGATACGATGGTGGAAACAAGAACAGTGATCACTTCGTTCATTTTGTGCCTCGAGGTTTTATGATTGAAATAATTACTTTTGTGTAAGTGGAAAAAGCCGGTCTTTGAGGTCATTGATCGGTTTTTCGAGATAGCGGAAGCTCACGCTGGCAACCAGGGCGGTCACTGCAAAGGCGAGCAGGTATGTGCGTGCCATGCCGTAGTTGATCGAAAGATCAAGGACTTCCCGATTTTTGTTTTGCACTTGAATAATGAACCAGATGACAATGTAATGATAGACATACATGCCATAGGATATCTTTCCAAGGTATTGCATAATGGGCAGGTCGAGGAAACGGACCCATAACCCTGTGCGGTGAACGGCATGCACGAGGAGGGCAAAGAAGTAATTGAGCAGGGAATATCCCCAAATAAACTTATAGGCACTGGACAGTGTAAATTCATATCCCAGGGTGTCGGGTCGTATCTCACCCAAGGCGATGTATTGGGTTGCGAACCCAAGTAATGGGATGACAACCGCCAATACTGCCAGCTGGGTGCGCGGCTTGGGCAGGGAAAATTGTGAAACGAAAGCGCCAAAGGCAAAGGCGTCGATGTGGGAGAAGGGTAGAACGTAGACAGCAAGATAGGGCGAGTTCAGAAGCGCGGGGAAGGCGTTCGAATTGTAGATAAGGAATGTGACCACACGTAAGATGGGACCCAGCACAATGGCTGTTAAAAAAACAGCCTTGGTACGTTCCTTTGGCGTGAAGAAAAGGATCAAAGGCCAGACGATATAGAACTGCTCTTCGACCGAAAGCGACCACAAGTGGGAAAGGAAGGCTGTATGTTGATATCCCGCACTGGCATGTAGAAAATTGTACACGTATAGAAAAGCATACGGCAGCTGCGGTTGGACGATGGTCTCGATCTCTTTTTGGATGAACTTGAATGGGATCATGTCGGTCTGCCAGGCAGCCAACCCAAGCAGGAAGAGATAAAAATAATACAGCGGAAAGATGCGCAGGAATCTTCTTCCGTAGAATGTCTTGAAATAGCGCTGCCCTGGCAGATTTTCTTTCATGCGCAGGAGAATGCCTGTGATCAAAAATCCGGAGAGCACAAAAAAGAACTGGACGCCCATCCAGCCGAAATCGTAATTCTTGGTGTGTGAGCCAAGGACCGTCAGAATGGCAAGGGCGCGCAGCCCGTCGAGACCGGGGATCATGAGATAAAAAGCCTTCCCTTTTTGGGGTGTATTGTGAAAATTTCTATCGCATCTGATTGTAACTGAAACCACTTTGAATCGAAAATTCCTCATGGCACGGGAAGACTTACTGTGTGGGAGGCTCATTTTTCTTTGCACATTGCAAAAACGCGCGTTAAAAATATTGTTAAGTAGTTGTTGATTCGGCTGTAATATCCAATGGGTTATACTCGGACTAAATCCCCTTAAATTCACAAAGGAAAATTTCATGACCAACCGTTATAAAATCCGACAAAATCTCATTTCCATTGGAGATGACTTCTGGATCGAGAACGAAGCCGGGCAAAAAGTTTTTAAAGTGGATGGCAAAGTTTTACGCATTCGCAAGACCCTCGTGTTCGAAGATGCAAAGGGCAAGAAACTTGCCCAGATCCAGGAACGTCTGCTGACCATCAAAGACACCATGGTGGTGGAAGATGCCGACGGCAAGGACCTGGCTACGATCAAAAAGGCACTGTTCACCCCGCTGCGTGATCGTTGGGATGTAAAAGTTAAAAACGGACCTGACTTGGATGTGCAAGGTAATTTCCTTGCCCATGAGTACACGATCAAAGACGGACGTAAAACAGTTGCTGAAGTTTCAAAAAAATGGCTGCGTATCGCCGATACCTATGGCGTGGAGATCGAGGATGGTCAGAACGATATTCTCATGCTTGCCATTGCAGTTGCAATTGATATCATGGTAGATGCAGACGAAAAAGAGAAAAAAGAAAAGAAAGAAAAGCTCGAAAAGAAAAAGTAATCTGCAAAGCGCCTCTGATGTAAAAATATCGGAGGCGCTTTATTTTATAATTGCCCTATGACACTTTATCTTGGTTGCCCGGTTTGGTCGTTCAAAGGTTGGGTTGGGAACTTCTATCCCAAAGGTACACAATCCAAAGACTTCCTGCGCGAGTATGCACGGCGGGTGAACACTATTGAAGGTAACACCACCTTTTATGCTGTCCCGGCGACAAAGACCATCGAGTCATGGATCGAGCAAACGCCGGATGACTTCCGCTTCTGTCTCAAAATTCCCAAAGCGATCAGCCACAACGGGACTCTCAAAGATTACATTGACCGCGCCATCGGATTCGTGGATACCATGCGTCCGCTCGCCTCAAAACTTGGACCGATGTTTTTACAGCTGCCCCCAAGCTATTCGCCCAAGCTGATGCCTGACCTTGCCGCTTTTCTCGCCGCGTTCCCAAAAGATATCCGCCTTGGTGTGGAAGTCCGTCACCTCGACTGGTTCGAGGATGAGCATCGTAATGCGCTCAATAAATTATTATCTGACCATAACATGGCGCGCGTTGTCATTGATACCCGTCCTATTCGCGATCTAGCTGGTGATGAGTCGATTCAAGGCAGTGCCTATGAAAGTCTGCTCGAGGCACGGGAACGCAAGCCGAATGTACCGGTCTTTGAAGAAGTGACTGCCGACTTTACCTTCCTGCGATTCATCGGTCACCCTGAGATGAGTCACAACCAGCCTTGGATGAACGAATGGACTCCCAGAATCGCTGACCAGTTATCGGCGAAGCTGGAGGCGTTCGTCTTCTGTCATTCCCCGGATAATTATCTGGCTCCGTACATTGCGAAGGAATTCCATAGCCAAATCTCCTCCCGAATCAAAATCGCCCCACTTCCATGGGACGACGTTGAAACGCCGAGCGAGCCGTTTCAGCCGACGTTGTTCTAATGCTCATGATGGGGATAGCTCCCCATCAGAACGATTTTTTTCTTACTCATAGCGTATTCTGCCAATGCGGTGATCGTCAGTGAGGGATTCACGCCTGGGTTGGCGGGCATCACCGAACCGTCGATGACATACAAGCCTTCGTAATTGTGAATTTCAAAGTTCTCGTTGATCAAACCTTCATCCGCATTTTTGCCAATGGGTGCGCCGCCGAGGATGTGGGCGGTGGTGGGTAGGTTGAGCAAGTTCTCGCCAATAGAACCAAGCGCCACGCCATTGGTGCGTTTCGCAAATTCCTTGGTCACTTCGTGCGAACCTTCTACCTGCGCGTTGATGATGTAGCCGGGTTCTTCCTCAGCCACCATGCCGGTGCGGAAGAGCGTGAAAATACTTTTGCCAATCTTGAATCGCATACGATTATCAGCATGTTGCATCACCAATAAAATGGTCACGTTGTGTGCCCAGCCTGGCAAGAAGAGTGCTTTACCAAAGTCAATGGGATGGGTGAGTGCCCAACCGAGGAAATTAAGCAAGCGACGCGGAATGCTAAAGTTCTTATCAATAAGCGGTGCAGCGAGAAAGCGCATGAGCGACGAACCATCGGGGTAGCGCACAGGTTCGATGCGGGTGATATCGTCGTGGTTATAAATAGAAGAGATGGATACGCCTTCTGAATAATTGATATCGGACTTGCGCGCCACGCTTCCGAGCAGACCTTCGGAGTTGGTCCTCACCATTGTCCCCAACTTCGCCGATAGTTTCGGCAGCGACTTCTTCACGTCGCGCAGATTCAGAAGCAGCTTCATTGTCCCCATCACACCTGCAGAGAAGATGACATTTTTTGCATGGACGGTTTGGGTTTGCTTGAAAAGCTTTGTTGAATCGCGAAAGGTAATTGCGTAGTGGGCTTCGCTGACCATAGACGATTGACCATCGACCATGGTTAGCGGTCGAACATCAGTCACTTCAACTTCAGCAACGACCTTCGCTCCGCGCTTCTCTGCAAAATACAAATAATTTTTCGGCAACGTATTCTTTGCGTTGTGACGGCATCCCACCATACAGCCGCCGCAATGCTGACAGCCCGCCCGAGCGGGACCTTCTCCGCCGAAGTACGGGTCTGGGACGGTGACACCAGCTTCCCCGAAGTAGGAGCCGACATCTGTCGCACGGAAGGTGTGTCCCATGCCGCGTTCCTCTGCCATTTCTTTGAGCAGCAAATCCGCTTTCCAAAGTTTGGGGTTTCTTGCAACGCCTAACATTCTTTTCGCCGTTTCATAATGCGGACGAAGCACATCGCCCCATTTGATATTTTGACTCCATGCGGGAGTGGCAAAGGTTTCGTCGGTGGGCACTTCGAGCACGTTGGCATAACCGAGACTTCCGCCGCCCACACCCGCGCCGTGCAAGACCATCACACCTTTGAGGATGCTAATCTGCAAGATACCATGCGCGCGCAAAGCGGGAAGCCAAACATATTTCCAATATTGCCAGTTTGATTTGGCAAAGTCTTTATCTTCGAATCGTTTACCTTTTTCAAGAACGAGAACCGAGTAGCCCTTCTCGGTTAAGCGCATAGCTGAGACACTTCCCCCGAAGCCGCTTCCAATAATCACATAGTCGTAAACTTGAGTCATCCTGCGCCCTCCGCGTTGAATTGAAAACAATTATACTTCCAGCGTCTCTCCAAAAAGGAATCCATGACCAACACCACCTTCACCTCCCGTCGTTCGCCCGTTTACTCCCGCCGTGGAATTGTCGCCACGTCACAGCCGTTGGCAACTGCCGCGGGCATTGAAGTCCTTTCGAAGGGTGGCAATGCTGCCGATGCTGCCGTGGCTGCCGCAGCCGCGCTGAATGTCACCGAGCCAACGTCCACGGGCATTGGCGGGGATATGTTCGCCTTGTATTTTGACGCGCAGACTCAGCAGGTGACCGCCCTGAATGGATCGGGGCGCGCTCCTTCCGCGTTGACGCTTGAGCGGCTAAAGCGTGAGGGACTCCTCGCTGACAGTTTGCCGTTCTATCATCCACATACAGTGACTGTCCCTGGGGCGTGTGCAGGCTGGTGTGACTTGATTAAGAAGCATGGCTCGCTTTCGATGAGTGACATCCTCACACCTGCGATTCGACTCGCGGACGAGGGTTTTCCCGTCGCGCCAATTACGGCTCACTTTTGGTCACGCGGCACGGATAGACAATTGAAGTCCGCGTTGAATGGGCATGAGATGACTATCGATGGGCGTGCGCCGAAGGCGGGCGAAATTTTCCATAATAAAGGTTTGGCAAAAACATTCAAACTCGTGGCGGAGCAAGGCGCTCAAGGCTTTTACCAAGGCTCGGTTGCACAGGCAATTTCCGCCGTGATTAAAGAGGCGGGCGGATGCCTATCCGCTGAAGACCTCGCATCGCATGTATCCACGTGGGAGAGTCCGATCTCTGTCGATTATCGCGGACTGCGCGTGTATGAATGTCCGCCGAATGGACAGGGCATCACGGCGCTCATCGCGTTGAACATTCTCGAAGGCTTTGATCTGGCTTCAATGGATTTGCTTTCGTCGGAGAAAATGCACCTGATGATCGAAGCCATGCGTCTCGCGTTTGCTGATGCGAAATGGTATGTGAGCGACCCGGCGTTTGCGAAGATACCGATGAAGGAGTTGCTCTCGAAGGAATACGCGAGCGAGCGCCGCAAGTTGATTGATATAAAGCGTGCGACCGTTGACCCGCAACGCGGCTCGCCTATGAATTCTTCGGGAACGGTCTACTTGAGTGTGATGGACAGCATGGGCAATGCCTGCTCGTTCATCAACAGCAATTACATGGGCTTTGGTACGGGCATCGTGCCGAAGGGCTGGGGCTTCACCTTGCAAAACCGCGGACATAATTTCAGCCTCAACCCGAATCATCCCAATGCGCTTGCGCCCGGCAAACGACCGTATCACACGATCATCCCTGCAATGGTGACGCGTGTTGCGGATAATCGTTGTATGCATCGTATGGCGTGATGGGCGGATTTATGCAACCGCAGGGACATGTGCAAGTCTTGTCCGCGTTGAAGGATGCAGGGCTTGATCCTCAGTCTGCACTTGACTTGCCACGCTTCTGCCTAGATGCGGATGCAGCGGGTGGTAACGTTGATATTGAAGAAGGGATGCCGACTGTCACGTTGACTGCCTTGCGCGAGATGGGGCATTCGTTAAACGAGGTTAGCGGCTATGAGCGGGCTGTCTTCGGCAGGGGGCAGGTTATCTTGCGGGATGAGTCCGGTGTGTTGTGCGGTGGCAGTGATCCGCGCGCGGATGGGTATGCAGGAAGTCTGTGATTTTTAACCACAGATGAACGCAGATGAACTTTTTTTAAATCCAATTTATCTATGTTCATCTGTGGTGAGTTTTAAAACAAGGAATTGATATGCGCTTTGAAGAATTGAACTGGATGGACGTGGAACGATACCTCGAACAAGATGACCGCCTGATTCTAGTGACGGGAGCATGCGAGCAACATGCCTATTTGAGTTTACTGACGGATATAAAAATTCCGCTGGCAATGGCAGATGCCGCCTCAAACGTGACCGGAGTGCTGGTCGCGCCGCCCGTGAACTTTGGCAACTCTCCATACTTTCGCGACTACCCCGGCACGCTGACCTTGCGAGTCTCAACCCTCAATGCAGTGGTCGAAGACATTATCCGCTCGGCATATCACCAGGGCTTTCGGCGGATCTTGATCTTGAACGGTCACGGCGGCAACAAGGGACTGAACGTCCATTTGAACGATGTCAATAACGACATGCCTGGCTTGAAGTTGAATTGGTACGACTGGTGGACGTCTCATTCGGTGGAGAAGGTGGCGATTAAATACAACCTCAAGCCCAAGCACGCCAACTGGCTGGAAGCGTTTCCGTTTACCGTGGTCAGCGAAATGCCAAAAGAGTCGAAGCTTTCGCCGATGGTTCCCAGCTCCATCATGGATTCTAAAACTGCCCGTGAAGTCTACGGCGACGGTTCGTTTGGCGGCGAGTATTTTGTGGATAATGCCATCATGTCCGAGATGTTCAATGCCGCAGTGGAAGATATTTTGATGATGTTGAAGTTTGAGTAGATCAGTGAGTAGTGAAAAGTGACCAGTAATCAGTTTTCAGACTGGTTACTGGTCACTGGTTAAATAAATCCTTCCGCTTTCAAAATCCCCTCAAACGCCTGCTTGGCATCTTTGACGGCTTTCTCTTTCCAATCGGTTGCGGAGGGATTAAACAATTCTTCAAATCCGCGTTTGGCTTCGGCGTGGACTTTGTCATTGACAGCCCCATGCCAATAGGCACGGTTCTCGTGGATCATCACCCGCGGACTTTGGAACAAGCCATAGAGTGTGTCACCGAGAGTGCCGAATTCAAAGGATGTGGCGTAAATTTTCTTGGTGGGATGGTCGCGCTGCTGCAAGCCGTAGATGTAATCGATCATGTCGCCGCGGATGGCGTAGAACTCGTCGGCAGTGGCAGCCACCACGAGTGGGTAGTTGAAGCGCTTCTCGAAATAGTCTGATGTGCCTTTATCCAACGCCGAGTTGACCAAACTCATCTGGTAGCGCGGACCGTAGCCAGTATGCATGTCGAGGTGCAGGACTTGGTCGTAGTTTTGCAATGCCATCTTGTACAAGTCCATGAGGGTGCGGGTCTCTTCGGGCATTTCTTTGCCGCCATAGTACAAGCCTTTTTGATTGCGGTACTGTCCGAGTAAGAGCGCGTAACGGAAATCGCGCATGCCCATTTTTGCTACGTGCAGTCCCAGCCCGAAAAGATAAGCGAGGTTATTGAATAACGTATTGGTAAGCGTACTCTTGGGATTCAGGAACGAATCGATTTTGTCGTAGGCGGGGTTGAAGGCTGGGTCAAAGTGTGGGTCGAGCATGAAGGTGCGGTTCAAGTCGATGTTGTCTTTGTTACCGCGGCGATGATTTTTCATGCCCCAGGGGTTGACAGCATGTACGAACAGAATGCCCGTCGTGCGCGGATCGAGCTTGGGCATATAGTCTTCAATGAAGCGGTGCATCATCGCCGAGCCGACATAGCATTCCACGCCGTGCTCGCCCGTGGTGAAGACGAGTATTTTCTCGTTCTTTTCAGTCGCAGGAGAGTAGATCCAGTCGATGGTCAGGTTGCTGTCGTAGGATATGACGTGTTGATGCAAGGATGCCTTGCTCCACATGTTTTGAATGGTGGGTAAGTATCCGCGGAAACGCTCGCGGGAGGATTCGTAAGTGGTGGGGAAGAGGGATTGGGTGTTTGTCATGGTTTCTCTTATGTCATTCTGAGCCGCGATAGCGGCGAAGAATCTCTACCATTGCTTTGGAGTCTTGCTCATCTTTGTAGAGACTCTTCGGTCGCGAAGAGCACGCTCCCTCAGAGTGACATGGCTTGATAAGGTTCCAACTTATATTCCGTATAAACTGTCTCGCAGGGATGCCCGCGCCCGATCCATGCGGTGAGTGTCTCCACTTGGACGATGATGCTGAAAACGGTCACACTATTGAATCCATGCTTACAAATCGAGGTGGGATACCCGCCATGGTCGGCGAGCAGTTGCTTGAATAGGTCGGGAGTCAATTTGCCGTAGTTCTCTTTGAGCAAGTATTCGGCTCGGTTGTGGCGAATGATCGAGTTGGCGATCGTGCTCCGGTCCAGTTCGAAGCGGCGCATGGCAGGATGGGTGTAGTGATTCGCGTGCGCCATCACATCCTTTTCGATGTAGAGCGCTTCGAGGTCGGTGGCGCTGCCTTCCATCGAGTAGACTTCGCCGGTTCCGTCTGCGATGATGTTGTTATAGCTGGAGGCGCGTTCCTTGAGCAGACAGGCATCCATCGCTTCGCTCAAATGCTTTGCCCCAAGAATGGCGCGCACGACCAAAAGCCGCGGCACACCGTGGCGGACGTCATTGCTGTTGAGTTGATTGCCAGTGAGGCTGATCTTTGCGGCATTATAGCCTGCACTGATTCCCACGCCACCTGCTGAAACGCCGATGAATTCCGGCTCGTCGCCCGCTTGAATTTTGAGAATGACGAGGTCTTCTTCGGTTTTAGCGGAAAGGTCATTGGTGTGTGCCACGAGAGTTGAGCCATCGAGCGTGGCGCGCCCGCGGGCTGCCATGTCGGTGCAGCCTTTGCCGTAGGGCGGAGTCTCCCACAGTTCTTCCAGCATTGAAATGAAGAGTTCGTCGAATGGGACATTTGCGCCTTCGGCAATGCCTTCGAGTTCATCCATGTATTGCGGGTAGACGGCACGGCTGTGAGTTTGGAAGATGCGGCTTTCATTCACGAGCATGTCCCATGTTTTCCCCGGCGGCAAACTTTCGTGAAGTTGACTCATCATCCTTGCGATCTGCGGTTTGCATTGTTCACCGATCTGTTTGCCGACTTCGCGGTAGGTTCCGCGTGCTTCAATAATGGGAATGGGGTGGTTTGACATACATTCTCCTTGGAATCAAAAATGACCCGTCAAGTGTATCAGAACACCGGGCGGGTCATTTGATCAGCTATCTTTGTTAGTCTACGACTACTTTGGTCCTGTTGAAGGTGATGGTGTGCAGCGTCCCTTCGTTGAGTTGGAAGCCGCCAGTGTACTTTGTGCCGCCGACATATGCAATGTAGTCGATCCAACCTACAGGGATCTCCACCTGATCTCGCCGCTTGACCGGGAATTCATTGATGGCGACCGTTCCATCCGCGCGATTGGACCGCAGGGAAATGTAAACATCCGCCTCGGATTTGTTTACAAGGTTGATGGATGCATACGCGGCATTTTTTGGAATTTCGGAGTTGTAATTATGTTTGGTTGGCTGCTCCGTTGAAACAACAGTCGTGTTTACGGTTGCGGCTGCAGCAGCAGTGGCTGAAGAAGGGCTGGAAAGATAGTAGGAAGGGATATTAAGCACCTGCCCAACATATAACGAATTGAAATTGGACAAACCGGGGTTTGCTGCTAATAGATCCTGAATGGTAAGCCCAAAACTATAGGCAATGCTTTCAATTGTATCGCCAGCTTGAACCGTGTAGGAGCTGGCGTTAATATATACACTAGAGGGGAGAGAGTTATAGTAATTGTAATAATTGTAAGTATAGTAATTATTGACCACACCCGCAACAGGAGTGACAAGAGTGGGGGTCGGAGTGAAAGGTGGTGTTGCAGTTTTGGTGGGAGTCGCTGTAACAGGTGTGGTTGTGCCCACTGTGCTGGTAACAGTGACGGTACTCGTGACTGCTGTGTTGGTGGCTGTGCCAAAATTCGCACCAGGGATGATAATGACCTGACCTGGGTTCAGCGGCTCAACCAGCCCGGGGTTGGCAACAAAGATCGCTGTGGTGGTGGTGCCGCACATCGCCGCCAACTCAGCCACAGTATCTCCTTTTTCAACGGTGTAGGGACCCCCGCAAGAGCCTCCTGCCTGCACCTGAAATGGTATAGCCATCACGGACAGGATGAACAGGATGAAAATGGTTGCTCTAAAAAATGTTCGATTGAACACGTCTGCCTCCTAAATTAGGGGAACTTTTATTTCGTATAAGCCTATGATACGGCAAAATGAAAGGAATGGCAATCGCTTTTGGCGGGTCAATTGCTTACAAGTACATGACATACCCCTGTTTTCGCCATAAATGCGGCTTGGATGTGGAGCCTTGATAAAATTACATTCATGGAGTTGTTATTGTGAACACAAATTTTCAACGGATATTAGATGAGATTTACGAAGAGACCCTTCCATTACTCGGGCAAGGGAAAGTTGCCAGTTATATTCCAGCTCTGGCAGAAGTGAACCCGGCTCAGTATGGCATTGCCATCCAAACATTGAGTGGAGAGGCGTATCAGGTGGGGGACGCCAATACGCCTTTTTCAATTCAGAGTATTTCAAAGGTCTTTACGTTGACGATGGTGTTCGGCAGGGTGGGTGAGGCATTATGGTCGCGGGTGGGGCGCGAACCTTCCGGCAATGCCTTCAATTCTCTGGTGCAGTTGGAAACGGAGAATGGAATTCCGCGAAATCCGTTCATCAATGCAGGCGCATTAGTTTGCACAGATCATTTGGTGTCGCTTGCCAGCGACCCGTTGTTGAATATTCGCAATTTTGTACGCGAACTTTCCAAAAACCCTGGTGTCAACTTCGATGAGTCTGGTCGCTTCCTCAGAACGCCAGACCGGGTTTCGCAACGCTGCTTTGATCAACCTGATGAAGAGCTTTGGGAACATTGAGAATGATGTAGATGAGGTGTTGAATATTTATTTTCATCAATGCGCGTTGATGATGAACTGTCACGATCTGGCACGGGCGTTCCTGTTCCTGGCGAATCAAGGTGTGAACCCATGGGATCACACGCGTATCTTAACGCCGAGTCAGGCAAAGCGTGTTAATGCGTTGATGCAAGTCTGCGGGCTGTACGATGATTCGGGAGAGTTTGCATTCACGGTAGGGCTGCCCGGCAAGAGCGGAGTTGGAGGCGGCATCGTTGCCATCATCCCGAATCAATTGTCAATTTGCGTCTGGTCGCCGGAGTTGAATAGTCGCGGCACATCTTTGATTGGAATGAAAGCTTTGGAACTGTTCACGACGAAGACCGGGGTTTCGATCTTTTAGTTACAACGCCTGCTCCAAACGATTGTGTGATGGCACACCCACCAACGTTGACATGCGCTGACCCGTTTGCTTGAAGCCCAGCCGTTCATATAAAGCCTGCGCGCGCGGATTGAGCACCGAGACATCCAACGCAGTTTGAGTCTTGCCTGCGTTGCGTCCCTGCTCCATGAGATGCTCCACGAGCTTTGAGCCGATGCCCTTGCCTTGCATGGACGGGTCCACGCCGAGATGCGCGATGTAATGCAGGCGTCCTTTCGGCGGTTGGATGATGCTCTCCACTTGCAGCCCGCGCGGGATGACCGTGAACGCCGCCAGCCCATAGAACGAGACGATCTGCCTGCCCATGGCGAGAAAATATTTCAAGGTCGCCTCGCCGTCGAACGCCGTTCCCACTGCCACGACCTTTCCATCCACTTCGCCGACGACGTGATATTTATAGCCGAACTCGCCATTGCCATCGGTAAAGGTGTAATGCAAAAATTCCAACGCCTGTTTTGGCTTGGGGCTGAAAATAAAATCAAACGCGGCGGGACCCGAACTATAGATCAACGGCACCACAGCATGGACATCTTCTGGTGTGGCAGGGCGGAATTTTATGTTCATAATGTTTTACCCTCCGCTCAAATACAATATTGCATAACATGCCAACCAGTGCTCCACCATGTAATCGGAGCCGGTCACCGCACCCATGCTGGCTTTGGCATGCACGTCACTTCCCGCCTCAAGGTGCGGACGGCGCACATCGTCCGCGGGCAGAATTTCTTTCAAGTGCTTCCACACAAAGGCGCGATACACGTTCAGTCCATGCAGGTGCGCGAGTTGCCCGTCCGACGCATCCGACACGAATGCCGGTTCAAAGAGTGACTTGGGTTCGCCGAATGCAAGTCGCGGAAGGAACGCATCCAACCACGTGAAAAATTCTTCGCGTTCGAGGACGAGGCTCATCAAGTCAATTTCGGTCAGCGCAGGCGAGAGGAAGTCCGTGCCGCTGGGCTCGTAATGGGCGGGGTAGTCTTTGTCCGCGCCATACCATTGGATCGCCGCCTTCGTGATGGCGGTCAGCAAACGCGAGTCACCTTGCGTTGCCAGATATCGCGCCCACGGCACCGAACGCGCCAACCCAAACGCGCTATTGCTGTGCATCCCCACGCGGATCGGATACGTCGCCTTCGGCAGCCATGCCAGGAATCCATCCGTAATCACATCCGCCAGCGGACGCGCCGCCTCCAACCACCTTTGAGCTGTTTCATCCTCCCAAACCGTCAGCTCGTGGACGAAGGTCAACGCCCAGCCCCAGCCATACGGTCGCTCGAAGCGCGGACGGGAACGCATGTACGCCGTCTCTTGTGCCAAGTTCTCAGGCGTGAGATGCGCGTTCAACACCTTCAGCGTTTCGGTCGTGTCAAAGGCATGCGGCACCAATCGCAACAGACGGATCAACACCCAATGCAACTCCACGCTTGAATGCCAATCGAAACAACCATAAAACGCCGGGTGCGCTTCACGCGGAGTGGGGCGGTCGTCCGGTCCTATCATCATGTGCTGCATCTGATTCGGGTATTCTTGTTGTATGGAATGGATGATCGAATCCGCGTAAGTGGATGCGACTTGTTCGAGTGCGGCTTTTTGGGGTTGAGATGTTGTCATTTAGTGATGTCATCCTGAGCGGACGGAGACCACCGCCCATAAGAGACCCTTCGGTCGCGAAAAGCCGCTCCCTCAGGGTGACATGGAATTTTTAATATGTATAAAACCCTCGCCCCGTCTTTCTTCCCAAATACCCCGCATCCACCATCTTGCGCAACAACGGCGCGGGACGGTATTTATCTTCACCCAAATCTCTCTGCAACACTTCCATCACGAACAGCACCACATCCAAGCCGATCAAATCTGCCAGCGTGAGCGGACCCATCGGGTGATTCATGCCGAGCTTCATCACCGCATCGATCGCTTCGGGCGTGCCGACATTTTCTTGCAACGCGAACACGGCTTCATTGATCATCGGGCACAAGATGCGGTTCGAGATAAACCCCGGCGAGTCATTCGCCGTCCATGCTTCCTTGCCCATCACCTTGCACAACTCCAGCGTCGTGCTCAAGGTCGCTTCGTCGGTGGCGAGTCCCTTGATGACCTCCACCAGTTTCATCAGCGGCACCGGGTTCATGAAGTGCATGCCAATGACCTTCTCCGGTCGCTTCGTGGCGGCGGCGATCTTTGTAATGGAAATCGACGACGTATTGCTCGCCAAGATCACGCCTTCACGCGCGTTCGCATCCATATCTTTGAAAATTTTGAATTTCAACTCCGGATTTTCCGTCGCCGCTTCGATGACGAAATCCGCCTCCTTCATCGCTTCCATCGTAGACGTGTAGTTGATCCCGTCTGCGGATGCCTTTTGCTCCGCTGTGAGCACGCCCTTCTCCGCCAGCTTCGCCGTGGATTTGGCAATCGTCGCTTTGGCTTTTTCCAACGCCGCAGCCTGCACGTCCATGCAAGTGACCTGATACCCCGATGTCGCCGCCACTTGAGCGATGCCATTGCCCATCGTCCCTGCACCGATGACAAATACATGTTTGATAATCATGTGGTCTCCTGATTCGATCTCGTCATTGCGAGGGCGCTCTTGCTCTTTGCCCGAAGCAATCTCATAAATGGTGCGCGAGGTTGCTTCGTCGCCAAAGTGCGGCTCCTCGCAATGACGGAAAAGAGTTATTTTTTATTTTTCCAAGCAATCATATTATTCTGGATCTGCTCAACATGCCCGGGAATATGGGCGGAGTACACATCGAACCATTTATCAAAGGTATAAGGCTCTTCATATTCAGGGTGTTTGATCCAATGGGTGTCAAAGACGATCTCCGGGATGCGTTTCAATAACTCATAGGTGGTTTTGCGCGCCAGGCGTGTCGCTTCGAGTGCATCTTCCAGATTGTGTTCGTGATAGTTCAATACTTCCGCCCATAGCGGTTGGTTGTAGCCCATAATGCTCCCGCCCGGCTCAACGATCAACTTCCGCGCGCGCAAGGCGGCGTTCGTTTCACTGTCCGCAATGTGGATGATAACTTCATAAACGCTCCACTCTTTGGGCTCTGGCTTGAAGAGCATTGCCTCTTGTGGAACTTCTGCCAAAGCCGCTTTTAGTAAGTCGTATCCACGTCCGTATAGTTCGAGCTTTTCATTGCGTTCTTGGGTATTCATTTTATTTTTCCCTATTCCGGTGGTTGAGTAGTGGCGCGTGAACTTTGCGCCACGTATCGAAACCACCAATTAATATAAAGTTTTCATTTTCGGGGTGGTTTCGGTACGCCTTTCGCAAAGACCGCTCAGGGCTACTCAACCACCGAGTTTCACCATCATAAAAACAATACTCGATATTCATCCATCGAATATCGAGTATCAAATATCGTTTACTCTACTTCAATCGCCATCGCCACCGCTTCACCGCCGCCGAGGCACAACGACGCAATCCCTCGCTTCAATCCGCGGTTTTGCAGGGCATAGATGAGTGTGGTCAGCACACGTGCGCCGCTGGCTCCCAGTGGGTGACCGAGCGCGATCGCACCGCCATTCACGTTAACCTTGTCCCAGTCCCAGCCTTGGTCGGCGAGAGCATACCCGTCCGCGAGGACTTGCGCGGCGAAGGCTTCATTCAATTCAATGAGGTCAACATCTTTCAACGTCCAACCGATTTTTTTCAATAACTTTGGCATGGCATAAGCGGGAGCAGCAAAGAGGTATTTCGGTTCCATCGCTGCTTGGGCATAACCAACAATTTTTGCAATTGGCTTAATGCCTTTCTTTTCGGCATACGCACGCGATGAAATCACTGTCGCTGCTGCGCCATCGTTCATGGACGAGGCGTTGCCTGCCGTTACTTTACCGTCCGCTTTGAAGACGGGTTTTAGTTTGGCTAGTGACTCTAGCGACGTATCCTTACGCGGACCTTCGTCGTGAGCCACGGTGGTTACTTCACCTTTGCGTCCCGGAATTTGGACGGGAACGATCTCAGCGTTGAAACGTCCCGCCTCTTGAGCCTCTACAGCTTTGAGGTGAGAGCGAAGCGCGAATTCATCCATCGCGGCGCGGGTCACTTCATATTCATCCGCGATAAATTCTGCGGCGTTGCCCATGCCCCAATTTTCGAACGGATCCCACAAGCCGTCGTTGAGCAGGGCATCGGTCATTTGCGTGTTGCCGAATTTCAATTCGCCCATACGCCCGCTGACGAGATACGGCGCGCGACTCATCGACTCAAATCCACCGGCGATGAAAAGCTCCGCATCGCCCGCACGAATGGCTTGGGCAGACATCATCGCCGCTTTCAAGCCCGAACCGCAGACCTTATTAATCGCAGTCGCACTGACAGATGCAGGTACACCGCCAAAGATCGCCGCCTGCCGTGCTGGTGCCTGTCCATTGCCAGCCTGCACAACATTGCCCATGAAGACTTCTTCGATTTCGCTTGCGTCAATGCCCGCTCGTTTGACAGCTTCCTGGACGGCAATAGCTCCCAACTTTGGCGCAGGGATGTTGCTTAACGCGCCCTGAAATTTTCCGATCGGAGTGCGTGCAGCACTCAGGATGACAGCTTCATTTTCTTTGCTCATCATGCCTCCTGTGGGGTGATAAGGCTATTATACATGTAGGAGTGTGAAGTGCGTCGTGCCTTGGGGTAAAATTTTACTATGACAGAAAATTTACCCATTGCCCAAAGTCAATCCCTCTACGAACTGCTCGGCGGCGAGACGGGCGTGCGCGCCCTTGTAGATCGCTTTTATGATCTGATGGATTCTGCGCCTGAAGCCAAAGATATCCGCGCTTTGCACGCTGCCAGTTTGAAACAGTCTCGCGAGAAGTTGTTTATGTTCCTCTCTGGCTGGTCAGGTGGACCCCCGTTGTATATGGAAAAATTCGGGCATCCCCGCCTGCGGATGCGTCATTTACCTTTCACCATTGGTGATCGTGAGCGCGATCAGTGGATATGGTGCATGAGTCATGCATTGGATGCAGGTGGATTTCATCCCTCAGTGGTGGAGCATTTGAAAACCAGGTTTAGAGAAGTTGCGGATTTTATGCGAAATCAGGAATAGAAATAAAAAAAGCGAGTAACAATTTGTTACTCGCTTTTGATTTTTCCAAGAAATTACCACGGATTGACGATCTCGATCTCCATGTTGGCGAAGTCGGTTTCATTGATCGTGACCAGTACCATGTGGTGGGTCAGTACAGTGGCTGCGATCAAAGAGTCGATGGCAGGGTTTTCGAAGCCGAAGGTTTCGAGTTTCGCTGACAATTCTCCCCAGCGGATGAAAATTTCTGCGTCCAATGAAATGATATGCCCTTCAAAACGAACGAGCAGGTCTTCATGGAGCCATTTTTGCAGGTCTACTTTTCGTAGAGATTCGGGTAGTTTTTGGATCGCCTTCGCGATTTCCCCCACGGTAATGGCGCTTAGGTAAATATCTTCCTGGTCAAGTGAGTCGACAAAAGCAACTACTTCTCGGTTGGGTTTGGTGGAAATTAATTCTGAAAGAACACAGGTATCGAGCAGGTACTTCATAGATGGATGTTTTTACGTGGGAGTGATCTATTTCTTTTCAGGTCGAGGTCCATGCCTGCGAGGGGAGAGGTACTGAAGAATTCGGATAATTTGCCTTGCGACTTGCGCAGTTTTTCGTAATCCGTGTACGAGATCACGACCACTGCCTTTTCCCCATGTTTCGTTATCACTTGCGGTCCTTGCATCAGGGCACGGGTGATCACTTCGCTCAATTTGTTCTTTGCGTCTTGTATTTGCCATACGGCGATCATGGAGGAAATTCCTTTTCTGGCTAGACTGGCTAGATTTCGCGTGTATTCTACCCTTTCTTGTCAGAATATGTCAAAGGATGTGGATTGCAATTTTATTAGAATTTACTTCGTATAGCCAGCGCCTAATTAAGATACGCCAATATTTTTCAAAGCTTCACGACGACTCAAAGGATGGAGTTCCTTCGTTACTTTCACGAACTTTCTGACCGGAGCGGCGTTGGTGTGGGCGTATTGACGCAATGCCCAGCCAATGGCTTTGTTGATGAAGAACTCCTCTGAGCCGAGGTTTTCCCGGATTAGTTCGCATAACAATTCAAAATCGGTCTCTGTTTTATAGCCAAGTTGGAAGAGCAGCGTAGTACGCCGCAGCCAAAGGTTTTCTGAACCGCGCCATTTTTTCAGATAATTTCTTTTCACATCTGGAAAACGCTTAAACATGCTTCCCACTGGGTGACTGGCAAGGGCGTCTACTGTATCCCACCAAGATTTGGTGGTGATGAGATATTCGAGAGTTGTGATGAATTCTCCGCCTACTTTTTTCTCGAACTTGCCGATCAGGTTCATGGCAAGGTATTGATATTCACGCTCAGGCAGGCTCCAAAGGTCGCGCGCGATCACATCCAGCTTTTCCAAAGGGGGGAGTCCTTGTGCATTGATGAACTCCCTTTGCAGATTTGTCACTTGCGGACTCTTGATCCCAAGATACTCGAATTGATCGCGCATGTACTTTTTCATTGGTGCCGCGTTCGTGGGGTTGGCGTGTTGTGCAAAGAATTTCTGTAGTGCAAGAGAATAAGGATGCATAGGGTTACCCAATGGTTTTTCTTATTTTATGCCTTCAGGCGGGACATAGCGGATATTCCAACGTCCGTTGCCCAGGTCGGTGAGGTAGGAATATGGCGTGGCAATAAAGAACCAGGTTCTCCCAGGTTTTAGTGGAACAGGTTCTCCATCTGCGTTCAGGAAGTAGATCGGGCGTGCCTGCCCGGTTTCCTTTTCGTATGCGCGTGCTTTGGTGCTCCAGCGGATATCGTATTTCATTCCGTCACGGAAGAGGTGGGCAAACCCGCCGCTGCCCAGCTCCAATTTTGTATCTACCAGCGTGCGGATCGGGAGACCATGATATTCATAGACTTCCTGCTCTACAAAAAGCACGATGATGTTTTCGAATTGCAATTGCCGGCTTGTCAGCCGGTCTATTTCAGTATGTAGAACCCCGGCATTTGCCTGGGTCGTGTCGTCCACGTAGCGCCAGTATGAGCTTGAAAGCGGATCGTACTCCCAGGCAGATTGGTTTAGAAGCGCCACATAGGTTTCCATTTTGCTGGCAGGCGTGCCGCCTTCGGGAGGCGTGTTTGAAAATACATTACTGGCGTAATTGAACGTGCCAGATCGGGTCTGGCGGTTCTCTTCTGCGAGCGCTTTCATTTTATCGATGCTCATCATTGCGCCGCCGCTGGCTTCATCATGTGGGACGAGGTAACACTGCGGAAGCAAAGGCAATATCTCAGGTGATGCCGAAGCGAAAATAAAGCACGAATTTAAGAAAAGGTTGTGGATATCAATATAAAACAACCGCCCCGAACGGATCGGTCCCACTTCGGCGGGTGGCTTGGGCACTGATAGATTCACAGGTGGATGCGCTTCATCGGATAGGATCAAGCCTGCATCCAGTGAAAGAGGCGTGGATCTGAATTCCGCTTCCGCCTTGCCTGAGGCTTGATCGGCGTCGCTATCCTTGTTTTCATCCCCAACATTTTTCTGGGTCACCTTCAGCCATGTCGGAATCTTGAATTCAACGGTATACCTTCCGGGCTGGGTGAGGAATCCATAATAGCCGTTCGAGTCACTTATGGTCTGTTGGATCATGGAGCCGGAGCCATCCAGCAGGTTGACGCAGATACCGCCGATCCCTTTTTCGTAATCTTCACGCCTGCCGTTCTGGTTTTCGTCCAACCAGATGCGGTTGCCGATGGAAAAGGTGCTTTCGGTATATGGCTCACGCCGCACTTCACAATCGCCCGTGACCGGTGTTTCAGGCTCAGGAAATGCCCCATAAAAAATGGATAGAAATCTTGTTGCGCCTTCGGTGATGTAGAACTCAAAGACCCACGGTGCGAAAGATAACCCTGCTTGTGGGCGGGCTGCTACGGGGAAGTGCGAGATAGAGATCGCAACAGCGGGCGTTTCCATTAAACCTGGGTCTTTAACCTGTTGCCCCGAGAGTGGATTGATGTCCGATGGGAAGTTTTCTTTGTCTGGTCCGTAATTCACAGGGGTCGCATAAGGTTGCGGTGTAGGTGTGAACTGAGCTGTAGGCGTCTGTGTGATGGTAGGAGACTCTGCTGGGGCGGCGGGTGTGGTTGTTTCACCTTCCTGTGTACTCAGGCAAGCTGCGAGGATGATCGTAAAAAACAGGAGTAGGATGCTGTGACGTTTCATTCAGTATGTTCCGTTTTATTTTGCGTCAGGCGGTTGAAAGAATTCCAGATACCATGTACCGTTGCCCTGCGGAGTGACAGAGGTTTCGGGTGTGACGATGAATATCCATGTGTGCCCTGGTTTGAGCGGCATGAGCTGCTTGGTGTTGGGGTCGATGAATTTGATCGGTTTGTGTCTTCCGCTTTGGCGTTCTTCATCGCTGAGTTGTGTGTTCCAGAAAATATCATATTTTTGCCCATCACGGAATAAGAGCGCATTGCCTTGTTGATCCTCTTCGAGGTGAATGTCGAGGTTGGTGGGGGAAACGACATCATGTTTCGTAAATAGGACGATGACATTCTCGAATTGTAATTGGCGGCTGGTGAGGCGGTCTATTTCAGGATAAAGCACACCGGGGTTTTCGATGTCGGCTTTGTCTACAAAGCGCCAGTAAGTTTGCGATGCGGCATCATAAATCCATGCGGCTTGGTTGAGGTAGGCAACGTACACATCCAGACGGGCTGCCGGTTCGCCGCCAGCGGGGGGAGTTTCAGCGAAGGCGTTGCTGGAATAATCGATATCGTAGAGTTTGCTTTCTTCTGCCAGGCGTTTTAGTTCATTGATCTCCAATAAGTATCCGCCGCCTTGCAGATCGTGGTTTACAAAAAAACATTGCGGCAACAGTTCCAGCACCTCAGGTGAGGCAAAGGCATAGATCAGGCAGGATTCAGGGAAGAAGGCGGCAATATCAGCATAGACCAACCGCCCCGAACGGACCGGTCCCACTTTGGCGGCGGGGAGCTCGGATGTTGTTGGAGGCTGGGAAGTGAGGATCAAGCCTGCATCCACGTTGTGAAGCGAAGAAGTGACCCCCAGCGCCTCGGTTTGCCCGGTGGCAGGGTCGGCTTCACTATCTTGTTTTTCTATCCCGATATTTTTCTGAACGAACTGAGTCCATGCCGGTTTTTGAAAAATAAGGACATACCTGCCTGCATCGACATTGAAGCCATAATACCCGTTGCTATCTGTGGAGGTCTGCTGGAGAGGGGTGCCGTTTTCTGCGTATAGAGTAACGCAAACCCCACCAACGCCGCGTTCCCAGGCATCTTGAAGTTGGTTGGCATTTTCGTCCAGCCAGACACGGTCGCCAATAAAGTTCGCAGTTTGTACAAAAGGTTCACTGCGAATCGGGCAATCTCCTGTGACTGGGGTTTCGGGTTCAGGAAACTCCCCGTGATAAACGCTAAGAAAACGCGTTGCGCCTTCAGTGATGTAGATTTCGAAAACCCAGGGGGCAAATGACAATCCCGCCTGCGGGCGCGCCTCGACCGGAAAGTGTGAAATGGAAACGAGTAGCGCGGGCAGGTCGAGCAGGTTGATATCTTCGACGGGTAATCCCGTCAATGGGTTTGAGTTTGCATCAACGAGTGGTGTGGCGATCGGGCTTGGCAGCGCAGTTGTTGTCTGTGTTTGTGGTGCAGATGTTTCGGTTGGGGGTGCCGGTGTCTCTTTGCTTTTACACGAGATAAGTAGTACGAGAATTGCAATGGTGAAAACCAGTGCACCGAATCGTTTGGTCTGTTTTTGCATGAAAACTCTCCATTTATTTATTTTCCCCCGTAATTCTTAACTGTAGCTAAATGTTATGCTGTGTGGCTTGTCGATGCGAATGCCGCTTGCACTCGCTGATAGGTTTGTTCCAATGATTCGGGCAGCACGCGCGTTTCGCCAACGGCAGACATGAAGTTCGTGTCTCCTGCCCAGCGTGGTACGATGTGAATATGGACATGCCCGAGCACACCTGCACCCGCCGCTTCGCCCATGTTGATGCCCACATTGAATCCCTGCGGCTTGTAGATCTGGCGCAGCTCTGTGGTGCAGCGTGAGGTGAGTTCCATCATTTCGGCACGGGTGTTGGCATCCAGCTCTTCGATGCCGGCAGCATGGGCAAAAGGGATCACCATTAAATGTCCGCTTGTATAGGGGAAGCGGTTGAGGATCACGTATGAAGATCTGCCGCGGAAGGCGATCAGGTTTTCGGTGCCATCGGGTTTGGCTTGGGCATTGCAAAAGACACAGCCCTCTTCTTTTTTGCTGTTTTCAATATATGTCATACGCCACGGAGACCAAAGGTGTTTCATAATAGGGGAGAGGAACTGATGATTTAACACAATTATAGGCGAAAAAGGTAAAACGTATTACATGGATACCTTTTCCCAGGCTAACGAGCTATGACTTGAACCATTCCCCATTCCTTAATTTTCGATTATCCTCGCCCCAATGCAACCCGACCTGTTTTCGACTCCATTCACTGTTTCACAGCTTACTTTTCGTATTCGCAGGTTGTTGGAAGATAATCCTGAATTTCAGGATGTATGGGTTTCAGGCGAAGTCTCCAACCTTTCACGCCCGGCGTCGGGTCACATCTACTTTACGCTCAAAGATAAGAATGCCTCGCTTAAATGTGTGATGTGGAAAACCGATGCTGCGCGAACCCGCCCGAATCTGCAAGAAGGTGCGGCGGTGGAAGTGCATGGCAAGATTGCCGTTTATGAACCACAGGGACAATATCAACTTATTGCGAATTTGATCCAAGCCAAAGGGGAGGGGGCGCTCTTTCAGGAATTCCTGCGGCTAAAATCCATGCTTGAAGCGGAAGGGTTGTTTAGCTCCGACCGCAAACGTGAGATCCCTGCTTTTCCACAAACCATTGGCATTGTTACATCTGCTACAGGTGCAGCCCTGCGCGACATGCTCAACACCATTCGTCGACGCCAACCGCTGGCTCGCGTAATCCTCGCTCCCTCTCCTGTGCAGGGTGTCGAGGCTCCACCCGCATTGGTCGCAGCACTGCGATCGCTCAATAAACAAAATCCCGATGTCATTCTCGTCGCACGCGGCGGTGGTTCCATTGAAGACTTGTGGGCTTTTAACGATGAAGGCGTTGTTCGCGAAGTGGCGAATTCAAAAGCGCCGATTATTTCTGGGGTTGGTCACGAAACGGACTTCACCCTGTGTGACTTCGCCGCTGATCTGCGGGCACCCACTCCCACTGCCGCGGCTGAATTAGCGACTCAAACCACGTTGGACGATCTCCGCTTTCAACTGGTCAACGCCCAGGCTCGCCTCACAGGCTTGATCTCCAACCGGCTGACTGACCATCAGACTTCTATTTCCGCGTTGGGTTCTCGACTCAAATTCGTATCGCCGGAACGGCGCATTCAAGCGGACTACCAACATCTCGACGAACTTTCGCGCCGTGCTTTTTCCGCGCTGACACATCGCATCCAATTGCATTCCGCCCGCGTAGATGGAATATCCAGTCGCCTGCAAGCCTTGAACCCTGAAGGCATCCTCGCGCGCGGATATGCTATCATCACCCGCAAACAAGATGGCAAGGTTGTCAGTACTGTATCTCAAGCACAAGGCGATCTGACCGTGCGGGTCAGCGACGGCGATTTTGAAGCAAGGCGCAATTCATAACCCACGTACTTTATTCTGGAGCGATCATGGCAAAATCAAAATCCACCCAAAAACCTGTTGAAGAATTATCCTATGAAGAAGCTCTCGCCGAACTCGAGCAAACCGTAGAAGCATTGGAAGGCGAGCAAAATCCATTGGACGAATCCATGAAACTTTATGAGCGCGGACAAGCCCTGGCAGCCCGCTGCAGCATATTATTGGAAGCTGCACAACTCAAAGTGCAGAAACTGGCTGGTGAGTCTGTTTTAGATTTCGATGAGGAAACAGAATGAACATTTTGGATATTTTCCAAAATAAAGTGTTGATCGCTGTCCTGGCTGGCTGGCTGTTGGCGCAGGCATTAAAGATTCCCACCGAGTACTTGCGGTCGCGTCGTTGGTTGTGGACGATGTTCTTTGCTGCTGGCGGTATGCCCTCTTCGCATACTGCCTTAATGGTTTCCGGCACGCTGGCTGTGGCTTTGTATCACGGTTTCGATAACCCCTTGTTTGGGGTTGCGGTTGCCGTCACCATGATCATCGCTCATGACGCAGCCGGAGTCCGCAGGCAGGCAGGCAAGCATGCCGAGCGCATCAACGTCCTGTTCGATGAACTGCTTAAAGGACATATGTGGAGTGAAAATGAATTGAAGGAAGTCATTGGTCACACCCCGCTTGAAGTCATTGGCGGTATTATCCTGGGTCTGTTGGTTGCCATTGGGCAGTGGATGATCTGGCCGTAGGCGATCCTTCGAGGATACCGATTTTCACCGTTTGGTTCTTAACGCCGAATTCGCCTCATGACTCCGTTCAAAATATAGCCCAACTCTGGTACTCGTAAGAGAGCCAGAACGGCAAAATAGACCGCTCCGCCGAGCGTCACGCCCACGGGTACAAGGATCCACGCACTCAGTTCCGCACCGAAAGACAACCAGCCCAATAACCCCAACGCCATACTGATTGCCGCTGCGAGAGAGGGGAGTGCGCCGCGCAGAATGTGCCCGCCTTCGATCCCATTCAGACGTTTGCGCATCATCACGAATAGCGCCGTCGCTTCGAGTGCGGTTGCGAGTGAGTTTGCCAACGCCAGCCCGCCGTGAGGCATGAGCCCGGCAGCAGTGAACATCCGTGCAAATAAAATGCTGAAAACGATGTTTAACAACATTGCCACTGTCCCAATGATGACGGGAGTCTTTGTGTCGTGCTGGGCGTAAAATGCGCGGGTCAAAATTTCCATAATGGAATGACCGAGCATGCCAGCCGCGTACCAAAGCAAAGCCCAAGAAACGATCTGAACCGAGTGCTCGTCGAACTCGCCGCGCTGATATAGCAGGGAAATGATCGGATTCCGCAAGACCATCAAACCGACGCTGGCAGGCAGAGCCAAAAAGATTACGCCTCGCAGTGAAGATGCCAGCGAGAAACGCATCTCATCCTGTTGCCCAAGCGCATGCTGTGCTGAAAAAGTTGGCATCGCTGCTATGGCTACCGATTGTGCAATGACCGCCTGCGCCATCAACATCAAAGAGAAGCCAAAATACAAACCCGATACACTGCCCGGCGCCATTTGCGAAGCCAGCCAGGTATTCACCCAAAAATTCAATTGGACCACTGCCACACCAATAAGGCGCGGACCCATCAATAGTAGAACCTGACGGACATTGGCGTCCTGAATATTTAGTGAAAATCTGAAGTTGCGAATTGCGGATGGCTTGGCGTGTGATGCATTCTTTGTAACCAGTTTATACAAAGAAGGTACCTGCACCATCAGGTACAAAACTGCTCCGATCACCACGCCCCATGCCAATCCATAAATTCCCATGCTCGGTGCAAGCACGACCGCACCAAAGATGATGCCGAGTTGATATAACGCGGCAGTTAATGCTGGAACTAAAAATATCTGATGCGCGTTGAGAATGCCAACGATCAATCCGCCGAGACCGAATAGGATGGCAGAGACAAGTTGAATGCGCAGCAAAGAAACGGTCAGCGCGAAGAGCTCGGGGTTGGAAGATAGCCCCGGGGCAAGGGCGAAGCGCACCACCTGTGGGGCAAAAAAGGCAATTAACGCCGCAAGCAAGCTGAGGGTCAGTGTGACCGCATTCGCCAGCGAAAAGGCAAGCCGCCAGGCAGAGTCCGTTTCGTTTTTGGCAAGCAGCCCGGTAAACGTCGGAATGAATGCTGACCCTAATGCACCGCCCGCGACCAATAAAAATAAAGTTTCTGAAACCCGGTTGGCAGCGAAGAAGGCATCCAGTTCTGGCGACGCACCAAATGCACGCGCAACCAAAACGCCGCGGACCAAACCGGCAAGCTGCCCAAAGAGAATGGCAAACATCACCGTTCCCGCGGCGCGGGCGATCTGCTGATTTGCGTTCGAATTATTTTCTGTCATGGCGGCAAGATTATAATGTTTTTCATGAAGAAAACATCGACCAGCCTTTTTCTGCTCCTCATCCTTACACTTGCCTGCAGCACGACCGCCCCTTCATTAGACTCTGCGCATCCTTCGACGACCGAGGCGGTTTCTGCTTCCGAGCCTTCCTCTGCGCTGACAGAGATCGATATCCCAGCCGGGTATGGCTTTAAGAATACCTGGTTTGAGCTGTACTTTACCGACCCTGTCAATCCCTTGTCCTCTCAAAAGACCGGCGGCATTGACCAGCCCCTTGCCGAGGCCATTGACTCTGCACGCCTGAGCGTGGATGTTGCCATTTATAGCCTGAGCCTCAACAGTATCCGTGATGCCTTGTTACGCGCGCAGGATCGTGGTGTACAGGTACGTATGGTGATGGAAAGCGAAAATCTGGACCGCAGCGACCCGCAGCGATTATTAGATGCAGACATTTCCATTTTGGGCGACCGCCGTGAAGGGCTGATGCACAATAAATTTGTCATTATTGACGGTTCGGAAGTGTGGGTGGGTGGAATGAATTACACCGATTCAGGTACATACGAGGACAACAATGTGATGATGCGCATCCGTTCGGTGAAGATGGCGGAGAATTACGCGAAGGAATTCGAAGAGATGTTCACTGACGATAAATTTGGTGATAACGTCGTTGCCGAAACACCGAATCCGCGAGTGACGGTGGATGGTACACCCATTGACGTATATTTTTCGCCCGATGATGGTGTGCAAGACGTGCTCGTGGATATCCTCAGTGAAGCCCGGCAAAGCATTTATTTTATGGCATTCTCCTTTACCGCCGATGCATTAGGCGACGTACTCCGCGAGCGTGCTGAGGCAGGTGTCACTGTGGCAGGCGTGATGGATGAAGATCAAGTCGGCTCGAACCAAGGCACCGAGTTCGATCCGTTCCGCCAGGCAGGGTTGGATGTGTACCGTGATGCCAATCTCGGACAGATGCACCACAAGATCATGATCGTGGATGAGAGTATTGTCATTGTCGGTTCGTATAATTTTACGAACAGCGCCGAGACTCGCAACGATGAGAATCTTTTGGTGATCTACAACGATGAGATCGCTGCCAAATTTATGGACGAATTCAGAAGGATATACGGGCTGGCAAAATAACTGCATTGTTCATGATTTCACATACGGCATGTTTCCGGCAAATTTGCCGGAAACATGCCGTAACTTTTTTTACACCTCAGCGACTGATAGATTGTAAGCAGCCAAATTATATAAAAAGAGGTGTCTAAAATGAAAAAGCAGTTCAATTCTCTGTTCGTAGCGGCGGCTTTGGTCGCCATGATCATCAGTGCCTGCGGCGGCGCACCCGTTGCAGCTGTCAGTTCCGACAAGCCCCTCGCTTCGTTGGTGGAATTTACCGGCGTGATCGAGGCGATCGATGGCAATCAATGGACTATCAATGGCGAAGTCATTACGGTGGACCCCGCTGTCCTGCGTGATGGACCCTTCGCAGTCGGCGATACGGTGAAGGTCGAAGTTGAAGTTCAGACAGATGGTTCAGTTGTGGTAACTCGCGTGGAACCCCCGGTCGCGGCTGTGGATGCTGGCAATATCAATGATGACAACAGCAATTCCAGCAACACGAACGACGATAATAGCAATTCCAGCCTTGGCAACCTCAACGGCAACACCAATGACAATACGAACTCTGGTTTGGGTACAGGCATTGGCACGAATGCGAACGACAATACCAATAGCAGCCTGGGTGGTAGTAACTCACATCATGGTAATTCGAATGATGATGACGATGATGATGATAATTCCAACTCAAGCTCTGGCTCTGGTAATGGTAACGACGATGATGATGACGATGATGACGACAACTCTGGTTCTGGTGGTAATTCCGGCTCCGGCGATGGGGATGACGACTAATCTTCGTTGAGATCGAACGAATGAACCATTGGGTCGCCCGGTATGAAGATCGGGCGACCCAAAATTATCCATAAAGGTGCGTTTACGAAATGTCCCGGCAGTTACGAATTTCTCTTTTATTATTCCTTGTTTTTTTTATTGGAATGGCGATCATCCAGTTTTCCACCCCCGATCTGCCGGACAATGATGGCTACTACCATATTAAGATGGCGTGGATGATGCGCACGGAAGGCTTGAAGCCTGATTTCGTCTGGCTGCCCCTTAGTATCCTTAGCCAGGAAAATTATTACGATCATCACTTTCTTTACCATGTTGCGTTGATCCCCTTTACGTTTGGTGACCTGCGTTTGGGCGCCAAATGGGCGGCTGTCACATTCTCTGCTTTGGCGTTTCTTGCTGTCTGGTATTTGTTGGATCGTCAAAAGGTGCCTTTTGCGTGGCTTTGGGCGCTGGGTCTGCTGGGAATCTCTGAAGCTTTTATTTTTCGCATGTCGATCTCGCGAGCTCAATCACTATCCCTGGGTGTTATGGCGCTTGGGCTGGCGTGGATGTTTGAAGGAAAATACAAACATCTAGCTGTACTTTCCTTCCTTTATGTTTGGTTGTATAACGCATTCCCGTTAATGCTGGCGATCGCCGGTTTATATACCTTTGCCATCCTTGTAGTGGAAAAGCGGCTGGAATACCGTCCGCTGTTATGGGTGGGGCTTGGCATTGCTGCCGGGCTGGTGATCAACCCATATTTTCCAACAAATTTGATCTTTACCTATCATCATTTTCTATCCAAGTTGCAGATCGCCGAATCGATCAAAGTTGGCAACGAATGGTACCCATACGATACAGGACAGCTATTGGATAATTCCCTGCCTGCACTGATCGCTTTTGCCAGCGGCGCCCTTGCAATGGGAATTGCCGGTCAAAAAATGAACTTGCGTACAGCAACGGCATTTTTTGCAGCCTTGCTTTTTGGGGCAATGCTGTTCAATGCGCGCCGTTTTGTGGAGTACTTTCCGCCTTTTGCATTGATCTTTGCCGCTTTTGCATGGAGCGCCATCCCCGATTTTGAAGAACCTCCCTTGGATATGGCGATGCGCGATAAGCGGACTCTCATACCTGTGCTGATCCTTTCCATTATCATCCTGGCAGGAATGGCTAAAACCTTCCCGGCAGTTCAACATCAACTTGGCAAGTCGAAACCGTATGACCTGTATGCAGGTGCTTCTGAGTGGTTGCTGCAAAATACAAACGAAGGTGAACTGATCTTTCAAACGGACTGGGACGATTTTCCGCGTTTATTCTTTTACAACACGCATAACACCTATCTTGCCGGACTCGACCCAACCTATTTTCAGATCTATGACCCGTCTCTGTATGCAGAATGGGTGAGGATTACCCGCGGAGAAGTGGAGCAGCCTTCCAGTATTATCCGCTCGCGGTTTGGGGCTCGTTTTGTCCATACCGACTTGAACCATGTTGATTTCATTGAACAAGCCGAGAAAGACCCTAATTTGAGTGAAGTCTATCGTGATGATCAATCCGTCCTTTTTGAAGTTATTGACCCGTGATACCATTATGGAGTATGGAACATCAAGGATGACATCAATTAACACGCAGCAGGGCGTGAACCGTCTTGGCAGCCTGGATGCGCAAGCCATCGGGGCGGTTTACGACCAATATTTTTCCGAGGTCTACCGATACGTTCTCTATCGGGTGGGTGATCAAATTCTTGCAGAAGATATTGCAAGCGATGTGTTCATTCGCCTTTTGGAAGCAGTGAAAATCGGGCGCGGACCGGACTCGAATCTCAAAGGTTGGCTGATCGGTACGGCTTCGCATGTGGTTATGGACCACTTGCGAAAGAAATACCGCCGCCCCGAAGAGGAAATTCCCGAATCTTTTCCCGACCTTACCCCAAGCCCTTCATCTGAAGTGGATCAACGGGAGCAGAACAACCTTGTCCGTGGAGCGTACTCGAAGCTGACGGTTGAGCAGCAGGATGTGCTGGCTCTGCGTTTTGGGCAGGGCTATTCCCTTGAGGAAACAGCCTCTCGTATGGATAAAAATGTGAATGCCGTGAAGGCTCTCCAATTCCGGGCGCTGGCAGCATTGCAGCGCGAGATTGGCGAGGTGGATTATGACTAACTTATTTGATGCACTTGAATTTTGCCTGCAAGAAATGGAGCGCGGTGCAGACCTCGACTCTGTGCTGACGCGTTTTCCCGAACTTGCGGATGAGTTGCGCCCGATCCTGAAGACTGCAGCGCATGCACGTGAGATGGCTTCCGCAGAACCGTCACCAGAGGTGGTGCGTCGTTCCCGCGCACGTGTTATGCAACACGCTGCTGAAATACGTGAGGCGAAGGCTGCTCCGCGTAAACGTGCGATCCCTGCCTTGCAGCGTTTTGTCATTTCCTTTGGGTTGGCAGCCATCTTCCTATTGAGCGGTAATGGATTATTGAGCGCCTCGGCTTCGGCATTGCCAGGGGAACAGCTTTACCCGGTCAAGAGAGGTTGGGAAAGTGTGCGCCTGTTCTTTATCTTTGATACAGAGGCACGCGAACTCCTGGAGAACGAATTCGAGAACGAGCGCCTTCATGAGGCGAATGAGTTGCTTTCCGAGGGGCGGCATGAAGTGATCGATTTTGCTGGGGTATTCATGCAGGTCAATGGGAATTCGTATGTCTCAGGTCTGCAGGTCATCCTGCCCGAAGGGATGACACTTCCTGAGAATGGCGATGCCGTTATCGTTAGTGGGCGAACGAATGCCCAGGGCTTCATTGAAGTGATCAAACTTGACCTGCTCCCGGCGGGGTCGGTTGTTCCGTCGGGTAATCCCATTGAGATGGAGATCGAGTCGGATTCAGGGGAGGAAAATGGTGTGCCCGCAGAATCTAACTCTGGCTCGGGAGGTGAGACAGGTCAGTCTGCGCCTCAAGAAATGGAAGTTAAGGGCTCGCTTGAAGCCCTCTCCGATACAGAACTGGTCGTCAACGGTATGAAGGTATATCTTGAAAATTCCAAGGTTGACGAGGGATTGTGCATTGGCATGGAAGTGGAAGTAAAAGGTTACTATGCCGAAGATGGCCGCTTTATCGTGCTTGAGGCGAAGGGCAAAGGGCAATGCTCGGGTTCCTTCTCCGACTCGTCGAGTGGTAAACAGATCCCGAATACTAATTCCAGTACCGAGAATTCTGGCAATTCCAACTCGGGCGGCAGTGATGATAATTCGGGCTCTGACGACAACTCTAACGATGATGACTCTGGAGACGATCATGACGGCGATTCTGGACACGGCGGCGGCGATGACGACAACGATTAAGTCAGTAAATAATCATTGAAACAAGAAGACCCTTTCTGTAAAATTAAGAGTCTGAAAACTGCGAGGCAGCCCCTCGCAGTTTTCTTTTCCAAATCGGTTGCCATTTGGCATAAAATGAGTTAAATTTACTGTCTAGCACGAACGTTCTAATACAAACTCATTTGCTCTGAAACTTTGGGCAAAATGCTATAGGAGAGATGTACATGACCGAATCAAATTTCTATCTTGGGCGCCTGTTCGATCCCAAGACCGCCAAACTCACCGCCACTGATCTCAACTACGATTCTGCCGATCTGACCACGCATGCAGTTGTGACCGGTATGACCGGCTCCGGCAAGACCGGTTTATGCATTTCGTTGCTTGAAGAAGCCGCACTCAATGGGGTGCCAGCCATCATCATCGATCCCAAAGGTGACTTGACGAATCTACTCTTGCATTTCCCCGAACTTTTACCGCAAGATTTCCAACCATGGATCGATCCTGAAGTAGTACGCCGCGCGAACAAGACTCCCGAACAAGCCGCCACCGAAGCCGCTTCTGCCTGGCGCAATGGACTCAATGAGTGGGGCATGACCCCCGAGCGCGTACTTGATCTAAAAAACTCAGCAGACTTTGCCATCTATACCCCCGGTTCGAACTCAGGCATTCCGGTCAGTGTGCTTTCTTCGCTTGATGCTCCCAAACTGGATTGGGAGGAAAACCGTGAAGTTCTGCGCGAACGTATTTCGAGCACTGTAACAGCCTTGCTTGGCTTGGTCGGTATGAACGATCTTGACCCGCTTCAATCGCGTGAGCACATTCTGCTTTCCAATATTTTTGAAGAGCATTGGAGTGCGGGTAATGGCATCCAACTCGACGAACTGATTCTGCAAACTCAAAATCCGCCTTTTGATAAACTTGGCGCTTTTCCGGTAGACACCTTCTTCCCGCCCAAAGACCGCACCTCATTGGCCATGACCTTGAACAACATCCTCGCCGCACCTGCTTTTGAAGCCTGGCGCGAAGGTCAATCTTTAGATATTCAATCCCTGCTTTTCACCAATGAAGGCACGCCTCGTCATAGCATTTTTTACCTTGCGCATCTCTCTGATGGTGAGCGCATGTTCTTTACAACACTGTTGCTCTCTGCCGTGGAAACCTGGATGCGCACCCAAAAAGGCTCCACGTCTCTGCGCGCACTTCTTTATATGGATGAGATCTACGGGTATCTTCCGCCGACTGCCAACCCGCCATCCAAACAGCCCTTATTGCGCATGTTGAAACAGGCACGTGCCTTTGGCTTGGGCCTGCTGCTCGCCACCCAAAATCCGGTCGATATGGATTACAAAGCCCTCTCGAACACAGGCACATGGTTCATCGGCAAACTTCAAACCGAACGTGACAAGAATCGTCTTCTCGATGGACTCGAAAGCTTGGCGGGCGGTTTCTCGCGTGCGCAAATGGATAAGCTCATTTCATCGTTGGGTAAGCGCGTTTTCGTGATGAACAACGTTCACGAAAAGAATCCCATTCTTTTTCAAACCCGTTGGGCAATGAACTTCCTTGCCGGACCAATGACCCGCACACAGATTCGTGACCTCAACGCACTCGTTGGTGCTGGAGAAGTGGCTGCGCCTCGCTCTCAGCCCAAGCCTGCTCCAACACTTCGAGCCGAAGTGACGCCTCCACCAGTAGACCACGTTCAACCGATCTCAGTTCCGGCGGCTGCACCTGCACAAGTCAAACCTCAATCTCCACCGCGTAGTACAACTTCCGCTGCATCTGCCGCTAATGGCAGCATGACCAAGCCTCCGCTTCCGGCGGGGATTCGCGAATATTATCTGCCGCAAAATTACAGTCTGCCCGAAGCTTTCAATGCGGCAGGAAAAACCCAGGCGTACGGCGCGGCAATTCAAGGCGTAGTCTATCGCCCGACCTTGCTTGCCTCCGCCCAGATCCGCGTGCTTGACCGCAAATACGGCGTGGATGTGGAAGTGACCAAGACCACCCTTGTCAACAGCCTTGACCGCCGTGGGATTGTCCGCTGGGATGAATTCCCCTATGCGGGTCCCGCTCTCGACAAGCTCGAAAGTGGTCCAGCGCCTTCCTCAAAATACGGTTCCATTGAACCGCCTCTGAATGATTCAAAGTTGATGACCGCCCTGCAAAAAGACTTTACCGATTGGGTTTTCCGTAATTCGTCGGTCAATGCCCGCGCCAACACTGCTCTTAAAGTCTTTGCCGGTCCCGATGTCAGCCAGGCAGATTTTATGAAAGCCTGTGCCGACACCGCCAGAGAAGCGCGTGATGCTGAGATCACGAAAAAGACTTCAGCGCTCGACAAGAAGATCAAAACGCTTGAAGACAAACTGTATCGCGAGGAACGTGAACTGCGTGAGGACGAAACCGAATTGCAGAATCGCAAGATGGAGGAGTATGGCACACATGCCGAGAACGTCATCAGTCTCTTTGCCGGTTCACGCAGTACCCGCAAACTATCCTCGTCGCTTTCGAAGCGCCGTATGACCGAGAACGCCAAAGCCGATGTGGAAGAATCCATGCAGGCGATCAAACAGATGCAGCAGCAGCTTGCCGATTTCCAGCGAGAACGTGAGCAGATGGCGAAGGAGATCACGGATAAATGGGGCAGCATTGTCAGCAATATTGATGAGGTGACCATCAATCCGAAGAAAACTGACATTTATGTGAATATCTTTGGTGTGGCATGGATGCCCTACTACGTGATCCAGGTTGGGGCTGACAGCATGGAGCTTGCAGCATTTGGAATGGAATAGTTTGTAACGGATCTTTCAAAAACAAAAGGCAGAAGGCGTTTTAGAACCTTCTGCCTTTTGTTTTCATTTTGTATGTAACGAAACCCGCACCGACCGCATCTAAGCAGCATGAACATTTTGATCATCTTACTTTCACTTGCTCTCTGGGGCGTGGTTCATTCGATCCTCGCCTCACACTTTGCCAAAGACATGTTCAAAGGCGGGGTGGGGTCTGGCGGCATGCGCTTGTACCGGCTTGGATACAACATCTTTTCAGTCGTGAGCTTTGCGCCGATCCTGTATTTACTGGTCATCCTTGAAGACCAGCCCCTTTACCAGGTCTCAGCGCCGTGGAGTTGGGTCCTGCTGGGCGGGCAGGGAGTTTCAGCTCTGCTTCTTTTGGTTGCCGTACTGCAAACCGATACGCTTTCATTTATAGGTCTGCGTCAATTATTTGAAGAGGAAACTTCCGGTGCATTGGTAACGCGCGGTTTATATAAAGTGGTGCGGCATCCGTTATATCTGTTCAGCCTGTTGTTCCTATGGCTGAGCCCATCCTTAAGTGTAAACTCACTGGTTTTCAATATTGGTGTGACGTTGTACTTCATCATTGGCGCTTATTTTGAAGAACGTAAGCTTTTGAAAGACTTTGGGGATGCCTACGCGGAGTACAAACGCAAAACGTCGTTTTTGGTTCCCGGTTTGTAAGATGCAGATACAGGCAATGGATTTTTTTATTTGCCTGTATCTTTCATCCGGTGTTAAATTTCTAACGAACTTTTTTTCATAAAATCTTGACACTGTATTTAAGGCATGATAATCTTGCCCTCACGTGCCCGACCCGCCTTTGAAAGCGCAAGGTGGATGGGCATAAATTTTTTAAGCAGGAGTAACGAAAGATGTCAGAACGTATTGTTGGAACCGTCAAGTGGTTCAATGCGACCAAGGGCTATGGCTTTATTGGGCGCGATAGTGGCGAGGATGTTTTCGTCCATTTCTCCGCCATTCAGAGTGATGGCTATCGCAAGTTGGAAGCCGAACAGAAGGTGGAATTCTCCATCGAGGAAGGTCCCAAGGGCTTGCAAGCCGCCAATGTGGTGCCCCTCTCGTAAGAACACATCATTTGGCATACCGAACAGGGTCGTCGTGAGACGACCCTGTTTTTCTTTTAATCATATATTTTCGTTTTTCAATTCAGACTTATAAGACTTGCTTACTTTCTTTTCAAACACCTTCCAGGTTTTCAGTTCCATGACTTTCAACACTATTCGGATATGCTCAGGCAGATTTAGAATTTGATGGAGGGGACCCATAACTTTTTTAACTATCCTGCGACAGATATATTGGAGGTTTCACTTGTCCATATTGAATGTATTTAAAACCAATGCAAGCCGTCAAACAACTGCATCATCCGGTTATGTTGTTCCCGATCCGTACCGTTGTGTGCAGTGCGGCATTTGCAGTTATAACTGTCCGATCGGGATCGATGTCCGTGCCCATGCCTGGCGTGGGGAGCCGGTAAAGCACAGTGAGTGCCTGACATGCGGCGAATGTGTGGCAAGGTGTCCACGCGGGGTACTGCGTTTTGAGTTAACGGATTTATTTGCGGAGAACGGCTCATGAGATACGTCATCATTGGTACCGGCGTGGCGGGGATCTCGGCGATCGAAGCAATTCGCAGCGTGGATCGAAGCGGAGAGGTCATCTTGATAGGGGATGATCCGCACGCCTATTATTCCCGCCCGGGCTTGGCGTATCTGCTCACAGGCGAGGTACAGGATAAGACCTTGTTCCCCAAATCACGAGAAGATTTCATCAAGTTGAAATTTATTTACAAGAAGGCGCGAGTGATGAAGATCGACCGCGCCGGTAAAACCCTGCTCTTGCATGATAAATCACTCCTTTCTTATGACGTATTATTGGTGGCAACTGGAGCTTCCGCCGCTCCATTAACCGCGCCAGGCGCAAATTTACAAGGTGTCGTTAAGCTTGATGATCTTGAAGATGCCCGTGGCATTTTAAAATATGCCAAACGCGGGCGGACTGCCGTTGTGGTGGGTGGGGGCATAACCGCCCTTGAGCTGACCGAAGGTCTGCTGGCGCGTGGGGTGCATGTCCATTATCTTCTGCGCAGTGACCGTTACTGGAAGAATGTTTTGGATGAACAAGAGTCGCGGATTGTGGAAGCCCGCCTTCAGGAGGAAGGTGTAACTTTGCACTTCCGCTCCGAGGTCAAAGAGATTATTGGAAAGTCCGGTAAGGTGGCGGGGATTCACCTGACGGACGGACGAAAAATGAAATGCGATATTCTGGCATATGCAGTCGGCATCAAACCGCGCTTGGGGCTGGCGCACAATGCTGAACTTGCAATCGACCGTGGAATTCTGGTTAATGAATTTTTGCAGACCAACGACCCGGCAATCTATGCCGCTGGCGACGTGGCGCAGGTGTATGACCCTCTCACGGGTCGTTCAGTGTTGGATAGCTTGTGGAGTCCTGCTCGTGAGCAGGGCTTTGCCGCTGGCTTAAACATGGCAGGCGAGCGAAAACCTTATATCAAAACAGTGCCTTTCAATGTAACCCGCCTTGCCGGGTTGACGACCACCATCATTGGCGCGGTGGGAAGCGGGGTGGATGAAGATGTAGTGGGTATTGCGCGCGGCGATAGCGAGACCTGGCGTCAGCTTCCCGATGCCATTGTGGCTCAAGGTGGCTTTGATATGAACCATGTGCGCGTATTGATCGGTGAAAATCACATTGTTGGCGCTGTGGTGATGGGAGACCAGAAAATATCCACACCATTGCAAAAGATGGTTGAGCAACGATTGGATATTTCACCCATCCGCGACAAGTTGCTGGATAAGAATGCCAAGATTGCCGATGTGATCGTCGATTACTGGACGCACCATTTGATGGCTGCTAAATGAATTCATTTGAGAACACAGAGTTGCTGAGTTATTCAAACAGCATTTGTGTTCTTTGTTTTTATCTGCTAAATAAAGGATCGTCAAAACCAATTGCCTCGGGAGGGCACAACGATGCTTCGTGGAAACATAGAACTTTGGCTTGCTTTTTTAACTTGCATATTGATCAGTACGGGGTACAGTCTCGTTGCGTTCTTGACTCGCGAGATCCCCGCTGCTAGTGAATTTTTTGGGCATGCTCTGGGGATTCTGGGTTTCATTTTGATGTTAATGACTGAAACTTTTTACAGCCTGCGCAAGAGAAGCCGTAGCGCCGCCCTGGGGCGCATGTCCACCTGGTTGAAGTTCCATATTTACATGGGCTTGGTGGGACCTTTTATGGTGCTGCTTCACACCTCATGGAAGTTCAACGGGCTGGCGGGTGCCACCACCTTGCTGACCTTCATCATCGTTGTCAGCGGATTTGTTGGACGTTACATTTTTACCCGCATTCCCCGCACCATGGATGGGCTTGAGATCGAAGGTACGCTCTCTCAAGAAGCTCTTAAACGCGCCCGGCAGATGATGTCCCTTTGGCATACCGTCCATATTCCCATTGGCATTGCCTTGTTTTTTTCCGCTTTTGTCCATTTGGGTGGGGCGTTATATTACGCCACACTGTTGAAATAGGCGGCGGTCATGAACACTACCAATCGACTAGGCTGTCTTACCGGCACAGGTTTTGTTGCTGCACTTATTACACTTTTTGTTCTCGTTGGCGTGGCGTTTGCGAGTGGTTCGCAAATGTTCAGCGCAGGGGAGCTTAATGCTCAACCTGGCGAAACCATGGGCGGGGTGACATCTCATGCCGATATAAAAGAATGCAAGACCTGTCACTCTGCGCCGTGGGAACGTGCCACCATGGCAGACCGCTGCCTGGAATGTCACACCGAAATTGCCAGCCAGATGTTAAACACGGCTGAATTACATGGCAGCATTGTTCAAAAATCACCTAGTATTGCCTGTCGTGATTGTCACCAGGATCATCGCGGCGCCAACGCTGAGTTAACCAACCTCGGTGAAAATGTATTCCCGCATGAAGCATTGGGGTTTTCACTGAACGAACATCAACGAAAAGAATCAGGTGCACCCATCACTTGTGATGATTGCCATGGGGAAGATGTTACTACCTTCGTCTCTGACTCGTGCCAGACCTGTCACAGCGAAATGGATGTTGCCTTCGCCCAGGCGCATCTACTCTCGTTCGGTTCCGACTGCATTGCCTGTCATGATGGGGTGGATCGCTTTGACGATTTTAACCATAATGCCTATCCCTTCAAACTTGAAGGTGGTCATGCAAATGTTGCCTGCACCGAGTGCCACCTGGATGCCCGCTCCATTGCAGACATGCAGTCCGCGCCGCAGAGTTGCTATTCCTGCCATTATCAAGACGATGAACATAACGGGGACTATGGGCAGGAATGTGAAAATTGCCATAACCCCTCCAATTGGGAAGATGCGCAATTTGACCATGAACGTTTTGCTGTTTCAAATAGTTGTGTTACCTGTCACGCTGAACCACAGGAGCACGCCGGCCAATTTGGTACAGATTGTGCAAGCTGTCATACCACAACGGCATGGGAACCCGCATCCTATAATGGTACACATACATTCCCGATCCAGCATGGTGACGGAGATGGTAGCTGTCAAACCTGTCATCCCAACAGTCTCACAACCTATACTTGCTATGGCTGTCATGAACATAACCAGGTTAATATTGCGGCAGAACATTTAGAAGAAGGTATTTCTGATTACCAAAATTGTATTGAATGCCACAGCGATGGGCGGGAGCATGAAGGCGGTGACGATTGATACCCACCTTCATGCAGAGGTTTTCTGACCGATGAAGAACTCAACCGCCCAACTGGGTTGTCTGTCCCCGTCAGCTTTCATTGCAGCCATTGTCACCGCAGTGGTGATAGTGGCTGCCCTATATTCCAATGGCGGCTTGCTGTTCAGTTCTGGCGAGTTGAATGCGCACACCGGTGAAACTTTAGGCGGCGTCTCCTCGCATGCCGGAACAGAAGGGGAGTGTTCTGCCTGTCACACTGCGCCTTGGAGCACCGAAACCATGGCAGATCGCTGTGTTACCTGCCATACCGGTGTTGCTGTTGAGATCAACTCAGGTAGTGGACTGCATGGCATTCTTGCGCAGCCTTCTGCTTTGCAGGGTACGAACACTTTCATCCGAGCACGAGGCGGAAATGTTCGCATGCAACTGGCATTGGAAAGCCAAGCCCTTTCCTGCCGGGAATGTCATCCAGAACATCGCGGCGCGGAGGCTGCACTTATCGAAGTAGACCTCGTAGATTTTCCCCATGACGACCTGGGCTTTTCCTTGCGTGCTCATCCACAAAAATCAGATAACACTTCATTTACCTGCTCCGATTGTCACCAGGGTGAATATGATGAACCCTACGATGTCAGCACTTGTGTCACCTGTCATTTCAGCATGGATGCAGTATTCACAAAATCGCATTCTCTGGTCTACAGCCTCGACTGCCTGAATTGTCACGATGGATTGGAAACCCTCGCTTCTGACTTTGACCATAGCTTGCTTCTGTTTCCTTTGAAAGGATCCCACACTCAGGCAGCTTGTCAGGATTGCCACGAAGCCGCCACTACTTTTGCCGACTTCAAGTTGACTTCACAGAACTGCTTCGATTGCCACAAGGACGATGATGCTCATCAAGGGGCGCTCGGTGAAAATTGTGCCGCTTGTCATTCTGAAGAAGCGTGGGAGCAAACTCATGTGGACCATTCTCAATTTGCCTTCCCGTTAACTGGAGCGCATCAGGTTGTAGATTGCGAAGCCTGCCATCAAAACGAGATATTCAAAGGTACGCCTCAAGATTGCGCTTCCTGCCACCTAAAAGATGAGCCTCATGCAGGGCGTTTTGGCACAGATTGTGCGGCATGTCATACCACCGCTGCCTGGGAACCAGCGTCTTTTGATCACAATCTTTCTGTTTTCAAGTTGACCGGAGCACACGTCACTGCCGCCTGCGAAAGCTGCCATGTTAATAACGTTTTTCAAGGTACACCTCAAGAATGTATCGCCTGCCACCGCAGTGACGATAAACACAACGGTCAATTTGGAGCAAATTGTGCTGCCTGTCATACAACCGATACATGGGCGGGTGCCGCTTTCGACCACAATCTCGCCGCTTTTAAATTGACCGGAGCGCATGTGGCTGTAACCTGTGAACAGTGTCATGTGAATGGCGTCTTTAAAGGAACGCCGCAAGATTGTGTCACCTGCCATCGCAGTGACGATAAACACAACGGAAGTTATGGCACGAATTGCGCCGCCTGTCATTCGACCAGTTCGTGGAAAGGAGCTAACTTCGATCATTCCTTGAGCGGGTTCCCATTAACAGGTCGCCATGTCAATTTGGCTTGTGAGCGCTGCCATGTTGGTGGAGTGTATTCAGGGCTGGCTTCAGCTTGTGTTTCATGCCATGCCGATCCGGCTTATCATGCTGGTATGTTTGGGACGAACTGTGCATCATGCCATACCACCAATAATTGGTCTGCTGCATATCGTGGGCAACATCCCAGCATAGCAGATGAAGGCGGTAGTGGCGTTAATCATGGTAATACTACCTGTCGAACCTGTCATACCGCTTCACTGCATTCCGCCACTTGCACTGCTTGCCATGACGGAAACAACTTCGAGAATGATGGCGGTGGTGATGGCGGCGATGATGATTAGTGCGCGTTAGACTGAAACTGTCCTTAAAACAGAACTCCTCGAACCGATATTCGAGGAGTTCTGTTTTGCTTATTTCCCGTTCTTTTTTATTTCTTCCGATTCTCTAGGCTCTATCATGCCCCAACGACCGGCGGCGAGATAGAGGATATCCAGCACCAGATCGGTATGGGTGATACCCTCAGCAGCGGCTTGCAGGCACAAATCACTGTAGTCGGGGGTTAGTCCTGGCAATGTGTTGATCTCGATGAGGCGCGGGTTGCCTTCTTCATCCAGGCGAATATCCGTGCGAGATACATCAAGCACGTTGAGTATATTGTGCGCGCGATAGGCAAGATGCTTTAATTTCTTTTCCAGTTCCGGGTCAATATTGGCAGGACAGAAGAAGCCCGGGTTATCTTCAGGACCAACATCTTTCGATTTAGCTTCATTGGTGTAAACCCACGGACCCTCGGTATTGCCGGTATCAAGCTCTAAAACAGGAAAGCGGTGGAAACCGTCTTTTTCGTACCATTCCGGGTGGCGGGAATACAATTTTGCATCACTGTGGCCGAGAATCCCAACTGTGAATTCGCGCCCCGGTAGAAAATTTTCTACCAAGGCTGGTTGCTGATAGGTGTTAATGATGTAATCAGTGCGTTCTCGTAATTCTGCCTCGTTGTTGACGATGGCTTTCATATCCACACCCATGCCGGTGCCTTCACGTGCAGGTTTGACAAAGAGCGGAAATTTCAATTCTGGGCGCAAGGGCTCGTCACCGAAAGTGAACTCTTGAAAAGGGGCAACTGGCAACCGGCGGTCTCGCCAGATGCGTTTGGTCAATGTTTTATCGAGGGAGATGCCGTTTGCAAGCACACGAGAACCAGTGTAAGGGATGGCGAGCATTTCAAGCAAGGCTGGTACTTGTGCCTCTCGGGCATCGCCGCCCAGACCTTCAGCAATGTTGAAGCAGATATCGGGCTTGGCTTTTTTTAGGGCGTAGGGCAGGTTTCTATCGGCTTGGATAAAGACTGTGGCATGCCCATCTGTTTCGAGCGCAGCACGAAGCGCGTCCACAGTTTCGATATGATCAAAATCAGCAAAGGCATCTGGCGGGACGCCCTCCGGTTTGGGGTGATTATCATCCTTGATATTTGCAAGGACGGCTATTTTCCATGGGCGTTTCGGTGGACGGCGAGTATTCATCAATGATTGAGTCGCTCCTGTGTTTTCGACTGTGGAAGTATAGTATAAGATGTATGGATGACAAGGGCAGAGGATATTTTTAAGGATGGCTTTTGATATGCTTGCATTTGCGTTTTAGTGAGGATTTACCCTGCCTGTGATGCATTCCCTGTTGCTGGGGGAGTGCTAGACAATCACCGACCTTTCAGGTATCATTAGCCCGCTTGTGCGCTTACTCACTAAGTGGCAAGATAAAAGAACCTACGCCCGGATAAGCCCCTTATCCGGGTTGTTGTACGTAAAATGAATTTCCTGGTGGAGGCTACCGAATGTCAGACTTGATCAAGCAGATCACAAGTGATTTGCAGAAACAAATAGATGGTTTTAAGCCCGAATTCAATGTCAGCGACTCTGGTGTCGTGCTTGAAGCGGGTGACGGCATCGCCCGTGTACAGGGTCTTGCGAAGGTTCGTGCGCAGGAACTTGTGCAGTTTTCCAACGGTGTGATCGGCGTTGCGTTCAACCTTGAAAAGGACAACGTCGGTGTGATCGTCATGGGCGACTATGAAGGCATTACCGAAGGCATGTCCGTTAAAGGTTTGGGACGTATCGCTTCTGTGCCGGTGGGTGATGCAATGGTTGGGCGTGTGGTCAATGCATTGGGCGAGCCGATCGACGGCAAAGGTCCCATTGCGACGACCGGCTTCCGTCCGATCGAACGCATTGCTCCGGGTGTGGTGGAACGTCAGGATGTGGATACTCCGGTACAGACCGGTATCAAGTCCATCGACTCGATGATTCCGATCGGTCGTGGTCAGCGTGAGTTGATCATCGGCGATCGCCAGACTGGTAAGACCGCCGTCGCCATCGACGCGATCATCAACCAAAAAGGCAAGGGGATTACTTGTATCTATGTAGCGATCGGTCAGAAGAAAGCTGCCGTCGCTCGTACCCTTGGTATTCTTGAGAAAAATGGCGCGATGGAACACACCATCATCGTAATGGCTTCCGCAGACGAATCTGCCGCGCTTCAATATATTGCTCCTTATGCAGGCACTGCCATCGGTGAAGAGTTCATGGAAACTGGTCGCGATGCTCTCATCATTTATGATGACCTTTCGAAGCATGCTTGGGCGTATCGCCAAGTCTCCCTGCTTCTCCGCCGCCCTCCAGGACGCGAAGCCTATCCCGGCGATGTGTTCTACCTTCACTCCCGCTTGTTGGAACGCTCTGCGCGCCTCGCCAATCAATTTGTGGTGACCAAGAAAGATTTCAGTGGTGACTTCGCTGACGCCAAAGACGGCGTGGACGGCAAGGTGTACACTGGTCCTCTTTCAAAGCACGAAACGGAAGAAGCTGCCAAGGCAATGGGGGATGGCTTCAAGGCTGTGAAAGTGAAGGGAACCGGCGGTTCGCTCACTTCTCTCCCCATCATCGAAACCCTTCTCGGTGACGTTTCTGCTTATATTCCAACCAACGTTATTTCCATTACGGATGGTCAGATCTATCTTGAGAGCAACCTGTTCAATGCCGGTATCCGCCCGGCGGTAAACGTGGGTATCTCCGTTTCCCGCGTGGGTGGTGATGCTCAAACGAAGGCGATGAAGCAAGTTGCGGGTCGCTTGCGCCTCGATATGGCTGCTTATCGTGAGTTGGCTGCTTTCGCGCTTATGGCTTCAGACCTTGATAAGTCTACCCAGCAGCAGTTGAGCCGTGGTCAGCGCATGCAGGAAATTCTCAAACAGCCGCAATATCAGCCGATGGAATTCGAATTTCAGGTCATGGTCATTTTTGCCGGTACGAACGGTTACGCTGATGGTGTTCCGCTCGAGAAGATGGCACAGTGGCAGAACGACCTCATCCGTTACATGGAAACTTCCTATCCCGAAGTCGGTAAAGACATTGTGGCAAAGAAGACCATTGCTGATGATAATCGCACCGCTTTAACGAAAGCCCTCGATGGCTTCCGTGCGGGCTGGGCTGGTTAGTCGAACAGTCAAATAGTCTGGCAGTCAAGTAGTCGAATGAGACGAAAGACGAAAAGACAAATGACCAAGCGACAAATAGACTAAAGGACTAAAGGACTAACTATGGCTTCCGCTCGTGAAATGCGGCTCCGAATTAAGAGCGTAAAGAACATTTCACAGGTCACACGTGCGCTGGAAACAGTGAGCGCCAGCAAGGTCCGCAAGGCAGTAAATGCGGTCATGGCGACACGATCCTATGCAACGAAAGCGTGGCAGGTGCTCAGGCATGTCGCCGAACAACCGGGACGTGACTCTTTGCATCCGCTGCTTGTAAAGCGCTCCAACGTTAAGAATGCACTGGTTGTGGTCGTCACTGGCGATCGCGGTCTTGCCGGCGCTTACAACTCCAATGTGATCCGTTTTACGGCTCAAAAATTCGACCAATATTCTGTACCCGTCAAATACATCGCAGTCGGTCGCAAGGGTAGGGATCTGCTCTTCCGCCGCCGCAAGGATGTTATCGCGGATTTCAGCAACCTTCCCGCGGCACCCTCTTTTGCTGATGTGTCTGCCATCGGTCGTCTTGCTGTTGAAGAATACAACAATGGCAATGTTGATGAGGTCTTTCTCGTTTACACTGACTTCGTTAATATGGGGCGCCAGATCGCTACTGTGAAGAAACTCCTTCCGCTTGAGTTGGAAGGCGAGGGCTTGGTTGAGGATTTTGAACACAAAGCCTCTAGCGGACCCTCCGCGGCATATGAATATGAACCCGACCAGCGTGAAATTCTGGATGAGATCATTCCGCGCTTCACTGCATTGCAGGTCTACCAGGCGATCCTCGAATCACAGGCGAGCGAACATGCCGCCCGTATGGTTGCCATGCGCAATGCCACCGACAACGCGAAGGAACTCGTCAGCGCGCTGCAATTGGTGTACAACAAAGTTCGTCAACAGACGATCACAAACGATATTTTGGATATTGTCGGCGGCGCGGAAGCGCTTGCCGCGAAATAACTGGAGGAAATCATGGCAAATGCAAACGGCCGTGTCGTACAAATCTTAGGTGGCGTGGTGGATGTTGAATTCCCCGAAGGCAACGTCCCTGAACTTTTCGAAGCGATCACAGTAGATCGCGACAATAAGGAGCCGCTCGTTCTCGAAGTGCAGAAGCACCTCGGGGATAGCTGGGTTCGCACCGTAGCGATGGATTCCACTGATGGTCTCCAGCGCGGCGTTCCTGCCCAAGCAACAGGCGCCCCAATCACCGTTCCGGTAGGACCCGCAACCCTTGGTCGCATCTTCAACGTGCTTGGCAACGCCATCGACAAAAAAGGTGAAGTCAAAGCGACCTCGCACTATCCCATTCACCGTTCTGCTCCTGCGTTTGAAGAACAGTCCACTCGCGTGGAAGTCTTCGAAACCGGTATCAAAGTCATTGACTTGATCGCCCCCTTCACCAAGGGTGGTAAGACCGGCATTTTCGGCGGCGCTGGAACCGGCAAGACCGTTATCATCATGGAACTCATCCGCTCGGTGGCTTCGGTTCACCAAGGTAACTCCGTGTTCGCTGGTGTGGGTGAACGTACCCGTGAAGGAACCGGCTTGTACCGCGAAATGATCGAGTACGGCGTGATGAAAGACACCGTGATGGTTTATGGACAGATGAATGAGCCTTCCGGTGTGCGCCTTCGCGTTGCGTTGACCGCGCTCTCGATGGCGGAATACTTCCGCGATCAGGGCAAGGATGTGTTGCTCTTCGTCGATAACATCTTCCGCTTCTCCATGTCCGGCTCCGAAGTGTCCGCGCTTCTTGGTCGTATGCCTTCTGCGGTAGGTTACCAGCCTACTCTCGCCACTGAAATGGGTGAGTTGCAGGAACGTATTACCTCCACCCGCACCGGCTCCATCACCTCCATGCAGGCTGTGTACGTGCCCGCGGATGACTACTCCGATCCCGCTCCTGTGGCGACCTTTACCCACTTGGATGCGACCATCGCGCTCGAACGCTCCATCGTGGAAAAAGGTATTTACCCCGCTGTGGATCCGCTCGCTTCAACCTCCCGAATTCTTGATCCCAATATCGTGGGCGAAGAACACTACCGGACGGCTCGCGAAGTGCAGCGTGTTCTCCAGCGCTATAAGGACTTGCAGGACATCATCGCCATTCTCGGTATCGATGAACTCTCCGAAGATGACAAACTCGTCGTGTCGCGCGCCCGCAAGATCGAACGCTTCTTCTCACAGCCTTTCTATGTTGCTGAGCGCTTCACCGGTATTTCCGGGCGCTACGTTGCCATCAAAGACACAGTTCGCGGCTTCCGCGAAATTCTGGATGGTAAATGCGACGACCTCCCCGAGCAGGCTTTCATGATGGCTGGTACCATCGAAGACGTCCGCGAGCGTGCGGAGAAATTGGCAAACGCATAATTGGTAATTAGAGGTTGGAGATTGGTCTTAGCCAATCTCCAATTACTAATTACCAAAAGGTTATTTTTATGACCATTCGTTGTGAAATTGTTTCGCAAGATCGCACGGTGTTCACAGGTGATGTGGACATTGTTGTGCTTCCCGGTGCAGCTGGGGAGATGGGTATTTTGCCCAAGCACGCGCCCGTGCTGACCACCTTGAAGTATGGTTTTATCCGTGTTCGCAAAAACGGCAAGGAAGAAGTGTTTGCAGTGGCTGGCGGAGTTGCTGAAGTGCAGCCCGATATTGTCACCATCCTTGCTGATGCGGCAGAAAACGTGCTGGAGATCGACGAAGCCCGCGCCGATGCAGCCCGCAAACGTGCTGAAGAGATCCTCAAGAAAGGCGTCCCTGCAGATACAGATGCCTATCTCGCCATGGAAGCCGCCCTGCGCAGGTCTAACCTGCGTCTGGATGCCGTTCGCCGCTATCGCAAGGGCGGATCGAATATTCACATTTCGGAGAATTAAAACCTAGTGTTCTCGATGTTCTCGAAAGACCTGGGAATTGACCTAGGTACCATGTTCACGCGTTTCGCCGACAATAATAGTGTTTTGTTGGAAGAACCCACAATTGTGGCCATTGAAGTTGATGACCAAAAAATGGTTGCGGCGGGTGTTGAAGCGCGCGATATGTTCGGCAAAGTGCCGGAGAGCATCGAAGTCGCCCGCCCGCTCCGCAATGGGGTGATCGCCGATTATGAGATCACCGAAACCTTGCTTGCCTACCTGCTTCAGCGCGCAAGCGGATCCATGCGCATCTTTCGTCCAAGGGTCATGATCACCGTTCCGTATGGTGTGACCAGCGTCGAACGTCGTGCTGTTTATGAAGCAGTGATGGAAGCGGGCAGTCGTGAGGCTTTTCTTATTCAACAACCGCTTGCCGCCGCCATTGGCATTGACCTGCCGATCAATTCGCCTTCTGGCAATATGATCATTTGTCTTGGCGGAGGCTGCACAGAAGCAGCCGTTATGGCTATGTATGGTATCGTCTCTGCGGATACCTTGCGCTTGGGGGGCATGGATCTGGATGATGCCATTGTTAATTATGTACGCCGCAAATACGGCGTCATCATTGGGCAACAAACCGCTGAACAGTTAAAGGTTCGTATCGGTGCAGCCGTTCCTCAGGATATTGAGAACAGCATGGAAGTGCAGGGACAGGATCAGGTCACTGGCTTGCCGCGCCCGGTCACGTTGACCACGGGCGAGATCGTGGAAGCCCTGCAGGAACCTTTGAAGCAGATCGTTGAATCGGGTCGTAAAGTGCTTGAGAAGACCCCGCCTGAACTGGTTTCAGACATTATCGACCGCGGTGTGGCGCTGTGCGGTGGTGGGGCGCTGCTGCGCGGCATCGACAAACTGCTGACGAAATCGCTTGGTATTCCTGCTTATCTTGTGGATAACCCACTGACCTGTGTAGTACAAGGTGCCTCCAAAGCCTTCAGCATGTTGAATGTGATCCGCAGAAATTTACCTCAAGTATAAAAAGCAAACGGCTTCCGAAATGGAAGCCGTTTTTATTTCTTGGGTATTTATTTGGATTTTCAACCTGCATATACGGCAAAACAGAACGAGTGAAAGAAAGAGGCGGCATTCCATATTTTGTTCACATCACTATGTCTAAAAAGAAAATGCCCGGCTGCAAAGCCGGGCATTCGGTTTTACAAGTAGTATGTCATCCTTTGCAAATGCGTGGATGGGTCGATATATTGCACCTTTACATTGTTCGGCACATTTAAGCTGATGGGGGCATAGTTGAGAATGGCACGTACTCCTGCCTGTACAAGCTGGTCTGCCACTACTTGGGCTGCGGCTGCCGGAACTGTCAGCATGGCGATCTTGACGCCCAATTCCTTAATACGGTCGATCATGGTATCGGTATCTTCTACATTGAATTTACTGATATTTTGCCCAACTTTTGCCTTATCGTTATCGAAGATGGCAACAATGTGAAAGCCGCGGTCGCTGAAACCTTGATAGTTTACGAGCGCATGACCCATATCGCCTGCGCCAACCACTACCACGTCCCAATATCGGTCTACCTTGAGGATCTCACGTAATTTATCAATGAGATATTCAATGGAGTACCCCGTCCCTTGCTTTCCGAACTCGCCGAACTGAGAAATATCTTTACGGATCTGTGCCGCCGAAATACCAACATTCTCACCAAGCTCCTGTGAGGAAGTGGTCTTCAAGCCAATCTCCGCCATATGTTGAAGCGCACGTAAATACACTGGCAGTCTTCCGATGATGATATCGGGTATTTTCCTCGCGTTCATGTGCCCTCGCCTTTTTGTAGTATAGCCATAACTATACCAAAAAAACTTATTTTGTACAATTAGGTACAAGTGCTTCACAAACAAATACGTGGATGGAGGGCATCGCCTCAGACGGGGAAAAGGTTTAGGTGCCAGACCAAGCCGTTCTCACGCCGGAACCGCAGGCATCCAAATAAATAACGCCTCCCAAGCTGAGAGGCGTTATTTCTAAAATCTGATATGAAGTTAAGGAGGCGCTAAAAGGACACAGCTACAACTACTGCTGTCAAACCCCCAGCCGCTGGGGCAGGCGGTTTCGGTACAACTCGAGCCAGACTGACTGGGAGTATCACCGCTGCCCTCAACTTGCGGATTGTAGACCTCGCACAGCCCAAGGTCATTGTTTGCGTCAGCGGGACCACCAATAGATACGCGGCAGGCGTTATCCAGTTCTGCTAAAAGTTGAATGGGGTAATACGTATAGGAGCGAATTGCCGCGCCTGCTTCTTGAGGCGTTAGTTTGTCGTTAAAGTCGAACATGGCTGGGTCAAGTTTGCTGGCTGCCCAGGGTCCGGCAATGTATTTACCATCATCATCAACTAGCACTCGTTTGACAGCGATTTGGACTGAGTTCTGGTCATCTGGTGAAAGGCGTGCCCAGGCGGCATCGGCATCGTTGCCGATGCCATTATTAAAGACCTCAGTTTCGTACCCGTCACTGAATCCCGGGTTTTTATCAGCTTCGATTGAATTTGCTCCACCAACATCCTTATTTGTATCCTGCCAGATCTGTACATTGACAGTAGACCATTCGGTAGAGGCTGGCGCGGAAACAAGAATCAACCAATCCCCTTTTCCATCGATGTCGTTATCAAGTTCCAGCGCATATTCCCCTGGGAATGTTCCTTCGGCACTGCGCGAACGCAAGACAATTGTTGTGTAGATCCAGAGATCATCTTGCAGGATGTTATATTGTTGAATATCAAGATACGGGAAATATGTATCCATTGCTATGGCATTGAATGGACGTTCATACTCGCCAAAGGTAAAACGGTCTCCGCCACTTGCGCTATTGTCGCGGGAGGTTCTTGCTGAATCCTGGTCGGCAGCAACCCCGGAGGACGCCGCAGGTAAATCGGCGGGTACAAGGGTGTGCTGGATTTCTGTAGGCGGCGCCTCAGTAATAGGAGCATCTGGAAGATTCTCCTCTGGAATAAGAGCCTCTTGTGTTGGTGTATCGGCGGCAGGCATATTGCAGGCTTGAATTATGAGGACTACGAGCATTAACATGAGTTTTGTAGAATTGAATTTCATTGTTTCTCCAAAATAAATTTGTTCGACGTTCTTTTCCGCATTCGCTATATATTATGCTGGGGCTTCACTTGTTCCTGGGTCCATGCTTTTAATTTTTCATCCTCTGCTGCATCTTTATGTCCGACCACTTTATAAACGTTGACTGCCTTGGTTTTGCCTTTGACGGTGACCGCATCGGCAAACTCCACATCAAATTCATCTTTTACCTGCTGATATGTGCTTTCACTGATGAGAATGGGCCAGGCGTAGGTTTTGGTGAGATCTTGCAGACGGGCGGCAAGGTTGGCATTATCGCCGATGACCGTGTAGTTGATGCGCTGTGCGGAGCCCAATAAACCGACGAACACTTCGCCTGAGTTGATGCCAACGCCCATTTCGATCTGGCTGGGGCGGCCTTCGGCTGCCCATTTGTCGCGGAGTTCCGCCAGAGCTTTACGCATATCCAAGGCGGCGCGTAAGGCGCGGACAGCATGATCTTTATAGGGGACCGGTTCTCCGAAAAAGGCAATGATGGCGTCGCCTTCGTATTTATCCACGGTACCGCCGTGTTTGTAAATGACCTGTGACATCGCTTCCAAGTAGGGGTTTAGTAGTGTGACCACGCCCTCAGGCGTCATTTTCTCTGAGAGAGTCGTGAAGCCGCGAATATCTGAGAAGATGATGGTCAGGTCAGCGCGTTTGTTGACGGAGTTCAGGTCTTGCGTTTTCATCATCTGGTCGACCATTTCGGGAGAAATGAAACGGCTAAATAAATTACGAACACGGCGTTTTTCCTGTTCTTGTGAGACAGCTTGCTCAAGTGTAGGCAGGATCACGCCCAAAAATAACATCAGGATTGGGGCGATCGTTGGCAGGATGTAACGTTGGCTTGAGAACATCACAAAGGCGGTGACGATGTATGCTGCAATAACCATGCCTAGTAATGAAATAGTCATTGCTGGGCGTTTAGAAAGAGTGATCAAGGATGCCAGCCCGGCTGCGACGAGAATGCTCACCAGACCCAGCCAGGGTGGGGCATAGGTCATAAATTTCCCATTAATAATGGTATCCACAGTGTTGGCGACGATCTCCACACCAGGAGTTGGTTTCGTAGCAGAAAAAGGTGTTGGGTAAATATCCTGCAAGGTGATGGAGGTTGCTCCGATCAGGACGATCTTTCCACGAAAGGCATCGGGGTCCTGTTCGAGAACAATGCCATCATGAACATCTGAAGCGGAATAGGTCGGGTAGGTTCCGGCGGGACCAGAAAAATAGACGGGTAAAAGCCCTGAGTTGAGCGGAATGTCTTGCCCATGGAACTTGACATTTGATGAACTGAAGACCGGCGCTTCAGCACCCAAGTATAGGCGTGCAACCTCGAATGCCCAATGCGGGTAAGTCTCTCCTTGATATGCGTTATATGCCACCACATTACGGACAATAGCGTCTTCGTCACGTTTGACATCGGTAATGCCCATCCCATCGAGCGCTTCACGGTAAACAGACAACGGCTGGATGAGAGACTCGGTTTCAAAGCCCTGCCCGCTGCTGCGCAGAATCTGCAAAACAGTTGCTGAAGCGGGGCTTTTTTCTAATGCGGAAGCAAACGCTGAGTCGTTTTCCGGTTGCTGTTCATCCGGTTCGAAGAGCAGCACATCCACGCCAACAACTTTACCGCCGCCCAGGTTGATCTGTTCCACGATCTCGGCAAAGTACGAGCGAGGCCAAGGCCATTGCAAGCCAGTCCAGTTGAAGGACTGGTCGTCGATCGCTACAATGACGATTTCGCCTGAGATATCTTCGGTACCGCGCACGCGCACAAAGGTATCCTGCATTGAATATTCCAGCCGTTCAATGGGCGTGGTAATACTGCTGAATAAGCCTAGTACCTGAACAATGAGTAGCAATGCACTGGTACCGATCAAAAGGATGAGGCGTAGGTTTACGGGTTTTGTGTCTTTTGGCATGATGGGTTGTTACTCTTAGTGAATTAATAGCCAAAACATGAATATGAATAACAGCTTCCAAATGGATCACAAGGGTCGCAGGTTGTATTGGATGGATCAGCAGGCGGCTCTTGTTCTTCCTCTTTTTCAGGCTTGGCTTTTTCGGTGGGGTCTGCTTTTGGCTTGGAGAACTGAGCAGAGGGGCTGGCGCATATTTCTTTTCCGTCTGCGCCGTATACAGTTACGAACCATTCGTAACTTCCACCGTTTGGTAGAACTTCAATATAGAATTCTGCACTATTCGTGCTTGTTTCGATCCTTGCAGTGCTGCCATCTGCATTGACGAAGGTGATTACATACGCTTGTGCATCAGGATGCTCGCTCCATGCAAAATTTACCTGTCCTGCTTTGCCAAGAGAACTACCGTTTGCAGGTTCCTGTATTTGTGAACAGGCATTGCTTGAACCGCCCTCTGGCGCCGCCGCATCAATCTCCGTAGGCGGTACCTCTGTGGGAGCTTCAGTAGCTGAGGTTGCTGTAAGGGCTGCCATAGCCTGGTCGAAGAGAGCCTGTGCTTCGGGGTTATTATCCAGCCATTCCTGAAATTCATCGGGGGTCATATCGCCCAGTAGGGGGGAGTTCCACTCACCGGTGTTCGGATCTTGATGAAAGAGAACGGCTCGTTGTCCATTCGTGAAATTGACCTCTTCGCCATTGGGGTTGCGCACGGAACAATTCCCTTCAAGACAGGTGACGTAGACATCATTAGTGTTTGGGTCTACTTCCACTTTCATGTAAGAGCCGCGCACTGAAGCCACGCCTGAGGGCGTTTCCACATCTGCCCGCCCACCATTGAGGATGATGAATATCTTGCCGACCTCCATTTTGATCTTTGTGAGCAATCCGCCATCACCTTCATCGTTCGAAGTTAATGTAAAAAGTGATGAAGGTGCCACACGGATGATCGTCCCGGAAGAAAGGTCAAGCCGCACGCGTCCGTCATCGCCAGTTTGGATCTGCCCATTCACATTCAAAGTTGCCGAAGCGGAGACAGATTCAAAGGCATCTGCTTCGGCTTGTCGGATCTGCACCAGCCCGGTGATCTCGCTTAGCGTGGCTGAAAGCGGCGAGTCTTCTGCTTTCGGTTGACAGGCTGTCAGGGCTGCAATTACTGCGAAAAGGATAAATAAGAGTCCTTTTTTATTCATGGGTTATCTCTCCGTTTTTTATGGCTCATTCAACTTGATCTTGACCGTATAACCAGGTTGTATATTCTGACCCGGAGATAGCGGCGAAATTCTCAACAAATAAACTTCATCTGCAATAACACGCACCTGTTGCCCGATTCCACAATTGAGTCCATTTGTCAGTGGTTCGGCATCTGATCGTTGTAATTCTAATTGAATGCTGCCAGGGTCACACGTGATCTGAATGATAACATCAGGATATTGTGATGAAAAAGCAATCCAATCTTCGATATCTCCACTGGAGGTGGAAACTTTCCCTGTAAATTGCGCCGACCGTGCAGAAAGTATCGATAGCGTGAATATAGCTAGCGGCACCTCGGCTGAGTCGCCCTCATTGGGTGCTGCAATTACAGAAACAACCGCCGTCATTGGTATCGTACCTACTTCCGTGGGTACGGTTGCAACCGGTTGGTTTGTCGGCTCGATCACTTGCACGGCTTCAAGATTATCCACCTGTAGGAATTCCACCGCTACCCATCCTACTCCGTCTGGCGAAGCCGGATACTCGATCTTCACCCAGTTGCCCGAAGAATCTTTTCCAAGGATCGATACCACATCGTTCTGATTTAGCAGACCGAGCGACATAAAATCGCGCCCCGCACCATTGCGGACATTTACCCCATTAACAACCACGCCTCGCGCACCAGACCCAATGACTGATTCTGCTCCCAAAACTGGAATCTCCGCTGTGACATCGGTCACTTGGACATAGTCCGCACGGACCCAGCCTGAGTCCGTCCCAATGTAGATGATGCGATACCATATCCCGCTGCCATCCTTGCCTATGATCTGCACAGGACTAAAAGCGGGAAGCGTCCCTAACGAGGTGCTGGCAGTGGATGTATCCACCCTTACATTGACTTCTGTGGTTGTAGTACCCGCGATGGGTGCTATGGCGGGTGCTGTTGTAGGGGGGAGCGCCGTTTGTGTAGCGAATGGAATTGAAGTGGCTGGCAGGGTGGCTGTGATGAATTCTGTGGTGGGAATCGAGGGGGGCGTGGACGCAGTGTCGCATCCGCTGAAGAGCATGGAGGTCGCGATGAGGAGAATCAGCTTTTTATGGGTCACCTGATAATTGTATCCAAAAAAGCCATGAATGTTACCAGTGCGTCCTGTACCAAGACCAATGTACCATCAGGGTATAAAAACATCCACCTTGATGGTGGATGTCTGGCACCCCCATGCAGACTCGAACTGCACTCTACGGCTCCGGAGGCCGTCGCTCTGTCCACTGAGCTATGGGGGCGAGCGAAGCGAATTTTACCATGCCTATGCTTGGGAGAGGCTTATCAAAGAGCCTTGAACTGCAAAGGCATTTATCAGACCTTTGTGATTCAAGGCTCTTTATTATGGGTATTTTTCACGCTTTAATTTTAGGCTTTTGCCCTTGGAGCCAGGCTGGCAATATTTGCTCTTAATTTTTCTATTATGACACTATTACCACGTTCATCACCAAATTTTGCGAACTGCTCCTTCTTGTGAGCAAGTTCACCCAAGTATTGGTAGAAGTGATTTGTGATGCGATAAACACCACTGCTCATGGCAGACATACGCGCACTGAATTGGAAGAAGGATACTGCGGTTTTGAATTGGGCTTCGGAGATCAGCCCGTTTGCCACTTCTTCCGCAAGGTGTTTTTTCAGCAAGCCCTGTTCGTGTCTCACCATCCAGAAAATGAAACCGAGGAACATGATCCAGCTGGCCCATTCGATCAGGATGATAAGCGCAATACTGCCCAATCCGGTTGCAAAAACAAGAACAGTATTATGAAAGGCGTGCGCAGATACAGCCAGGAAATAGCCCACAATTGGCGCGGCAAGCTTTATCAGGATGTTACGGTTCGTGCGCGAAACAGCAAACCCGAGCCCGGTAAAAGCAGTGTAGAAAGGATGCCCCCAGGCAAATACACCCACACGCAGGGCGAAGTTGGTGAACATACCACCCCAACCCGCATCTGCATATTGACCCATGAAGTAGAAGACGTTTTCGGTGGCGGCGAAACCAAGCCCGGCAATCCCACCGTAAATAATACCATCCAGAACGGAATCAAATTCCTTGCGGAAAATCAAAAATACGGCAAAAACAGCCAGACCTTTCCAGAATTCTTCCACCAAGGGAGCGGTGATCGAACCGCCTGCAATATCTTCAAGGATAGCATCTTGAAGAACAAAGCTGAAACCGACCTCAAAAATAGAGGCGACGATCAGTGTGCCGATGATGGCAACAAAACCGCCCCAAGCGAAAGTCAGGAAAAGCAACCAACGCGGTTCTTTCTCGTACCGGTCAAGCCAATATATGAACCATGAAAAGAAGAATGCAGGAATGAACGCAAGTGGAATTGCAACCAGTAGTGCCATTGAATACTCCTCCAGTTAAGTTTGAAAACCGACTTATTTTACCGGGCAGTTGCTAAAACCAACATAGGAGATTGGTATATATACCAGCACCTCGCAGAATTTTCTGCGGGGTGTAATTTACTCCTGAAAAATCAAACGCGTCCGTTCTACGCGTGCAGTTTCCGGCTCGATGCCGAGTGCCAATAAGACTTCTTCGGGTCTGCCTGTTGCACCTTCACGAGCGGCGAGAGTCATCTTTAACCAGGCAATACCATCTGCCTGCGTGATGATACTTAACATTTCAACTAACGGACGCAGGTCATAGGACTTGTTACGCCGCTCACGGATGATGGATTCGGCATTCATCAGTTCTTCGACCCTGCGCTTCAACTCGGACCCTTCGACGGGTTCTGTTAAATGAACATCATACGCGGCTGATAAAACCAGCGTTTGCAATGCAGGCAGACGTTCATTGACGCTTTCAATGTTCAATACCTGAATATCTGGTGGAAGATTATCTTTGAGGCGGTTGGAAATATCCTCAACTGCCACATCTTCGTTCAGGCGCACATCCAAAACCTCATTGCGCGAGGAAAATCCCAGCGGCAAGGCGGCGGCGAGACTGATCTTAGGCTGGGGATGAAATCCCTGTGAATAGGAAATGGGCAGGCTGGCACGGCGCATGGCGCGTTCCCACAGGCGGTGCAGGTCAAGGTGACCAATGTAGCGTAAGGCGTTTTGTTTTGTAAAGGTGATTCGAACTCGCATGATTATTTTAGCTCGCTGGCAATGCGCTTCAACCACTGATGGATCGCAATACTGGTGCGGCGGTACGGACGATAGGTATGTTCCGCAATGCGATGATAGAGATCATGGTCGAGGCATTGGTGATGGGTGAGTTTATCGATGGATTCAAGGATGCTGGTATATACGGCAAGTTCCTGTGAGGCGATCTCATCGAATTCAATATTTTTATACAGGTCGAGGATGAGCGGGTGAAATTTATCTTTTTCCAGCAGAGAAGATTCGTAATCTGGATAATTGTATTCCCGCTGAAAATTTTCCAACGCCGTAAACGAAGCAGAAGGCGCATATGTCTCCCCATGCAGGATCTCGCTTAGCCGGTCAGCGATGAACTGTTCGTGGGTGAGCACCTCTGCCAGCAAGTCTTTCACCGTCAAGCCGCCGATGACGCCGCGCATGGTCAACTGACGCGTAAAACCGATGCGGTTCAGGAGAAGTTCGAACCGGTCGCGTTCATCTTGCAGGCGTTCCAGGAGGAGTATCTTGTTCATCGAATAAAAAGGAATCCAGAAGTTCCACTTGCGACTTCCAGTTTTTTAGTCACCGACCACCGGTAATTCGATGTCTAATTTTTGCGCGGGGCTTTTTACTTCAGGACACTTCCAACCTTCTCCCGGGTTTTCGCGGCGCAGGTTGGCAAAGGTCGGCAGGATGCCGCAGGCGAAGCAATTCAGACGGCAGTCCACGCGGATCTGTCCTTCGAGCGACATGCGGAAATCTTGAAAAAGGAAATTCTTACGAACAGCGGCTGTGATGTGTTCCCAGGGGAATATTTCATCGGTGCGGCGCTGGCGATAGGTGTAGAAAGCAGGGTCGATGCCGAGTTCATTGAAGGCTTCCATCCAGGTATCGAACTTGCGTCCTTCATCCCAGGCGTCGAACTTCGCACCTTTCTTCCATGCACTGTAAATGACTTCCGCCATGCGGCGATCACCGCGGGAGAGCCAGGCTTCTACTAAGGTGTCGTCTGGTTTGGTCCAGCTTAGTTTTATGTTTTTATCCTTCATCAATTGGCGTTTGAGTAACGCCTGTTTTTCAAGGATGTTGTCTCGGGTATCGCAGGAGACCCATTGGAAAGGTGTCTGCGGTTTGGGCACAAAAGTGCTGACGCCTGCGTTGAGTTTTACCTTCCAGCCTGCTACTTTGCGCCCTTCGGCAATCACACGTTTGCACAGGTCGGCAATGGCTTGCACGTCTTCCAGTGTTTCGCTGGGATGACCGATCATGAAGTACAGTTTTATGGTCGTCCAGCCGCGACTGTAAATTTCATTGGTAGTCTTGATGATCTCTTCATCAGGGATGAATTTATTGATGATGCGGCGCATCCGTTCGCTGGCGGCTTCGGGGGCAAGGGTGAACCCGCCGGAGCGATGCTGTTTGAGCTTTTCCATCAGATCCACAGAGACAGACTCAATACGCAGGGAGGGCAATGAAACGGTCAGCTTACGTCCTTCAAAGCGTTTGCTGATGGCATCTACGAGGTCTTTGATGTAGGTGTAATCAGAAGAGGAAAGCGACATGAGTGCCAGTTCTTCGAAACCCGTGGAACGGATCGCCGCGTCAGCGGCATCCACGACCTCTTCCACGCTTCGTTCGCGGACGGGGCGGGTGATCATGCCTGCCTGGCAGAAGCGACAACCGCGGGTGCATCCACGCATGATCTCGACTGAGACGCGGTTGTGAACCACGTCAATGTTCGGGACGATGAACTTGGTGGGTGGCGGCGGCAATTTGGCAACGATGCGTTTGTGGATCAGTTTTGGAGCTTCGGCGATGATAGGCTCGGTTGTGGCGACAGTGCCATCATCCATATAGGTGGTTTCATAAAAACGAGGTACATATACTCCGGAAATGAGCACAAGTTCGCGCAGGCGCTCTATGCGGGGCATGCCTTGAGTCTTTTGCAGCGAGTTGATGATGTCGTGGATAACCTCTTCACCTTCGCCGATCACAAATGCGTCGATAAAGGCGTGCATCGGTTCGGGGTTGGTGGCGGAATGTCCACCGGCAATGACGATGGGGTGCGAGTCGTCGCGTTCTGCAGTGCGGACGGGGATGCCCGCGAGGTCTAGGATGTTGAGAGCGTTGGTGTAGAGTGTTTCGTAAGGGAGGGAAAAGCCGATGAGGTCGAAACTGGCTAAAGGTCGTTTTGATTCGAGCGCATAGAGCGGTATGCCATGCTCACGCATCAATGCTTCCATATCCAGCCACGGCGAGTAGGCACGCTCGGCAAGCGCATCATCGCGCTGATTAACCTGATCGTACAGGATCTTTAAACCAACGTTAGAAACACCAATGTCGTAAATATCGGGGAAGACGAAAGCCACGCGGGTTTTCGCCGCTTCCCAGTTTTTGACGGTGGCATTCAGTTCACCGCCAACGTAGCGTCCGGGTCTTTCAACCTTTAAAAGGATTCTCTCAAGTTTGGCTTCGATTTGTTCTGGAGTAAACATGTCGCCGATTATACCTGATAAGAAAAGTCAGTTTCAGGGTCGCGAGGTTGGGGAATTTTTTCTTGTTTTATATTTTTGAACGTAGTTGCCTCTGTCTATCGCTTCATCTAATAAAGGGATTTGCTCGTTTCTTACAGATTTGATAAGAACGGTCTCTGTAAAATAGCCCCAAGGGGTCAACTCCTCATTGAGGGCTTGGGCATAGAATGAAATCAAATTAGCATAGGAGTATGACATGAGAAAAACACTGTTTATCATTCTTGCCTTTGTGTTGGCAGCTTGCGGCACTGCACAGCCTGCCCAGCAACTAGAACCCCCGACGCCGATCGTGCAAACCGTGGTGGTGGTGGCTACCACCCAAGTGGCTCCACCGACTGCGATCTCGCTTCCGACTCAGGGACCGACCAATACGCCGCTTCCAACTGAAACAGCCACCGCACTTCCGCCAACGGCAGTTCCTCCCACCGCCATTCCACCAACTTCTGTGCCACCCACATCGGGTTCATCAAATGCCTCTGCGCCTGCATCGGACCTTATTCCGGTTAATATTGATAACATTCTTGGCAAAGGTGTTTTCGTGGATATTGCCTTTACCAGCAACCGCATTACCCTGAATTGTTATCCGCGTGAGTTCAATATTTCGATGAAAGCCTTGCACCCGGATGTAACCCGTGCTGAAATGTTCTATCGGGTGGTGGAGGCACCGACTTACTTCCGCCTATCAGATTGGTATCTGGTCGGGAACATGGATACGGACGGCAAGGGTACCTTCTTTATCACCTTCAAAGCCACTGATATCATTGACGACTGGCGTGTTTTGGATCATGCCGTGATCGACTTCCAATTTGTCGGCGTAAACAAAGGCGGCGGTGTAGTGGACCGAACCCAAAAGATCGAACGGTTCGTAGATTACTATAAGAATTGTCCATAAACTGAGTTCGTATCATTAAATCAAACAGCCGACGGTATACATTCCCGTCGGCTGTTTACTAACCAGACTTTTTATGCTTCACTAACAACAGGCTTCTTTGTCAACTCACGACTCCAGAGCCAGAGCGCACCCAGCCCAAAGAACATGATGAGGAAACCGATAAGCCAGCCCACGAACGGCAGTTTGACCAATAAACCAACGATCACTACACCGAGCAGCATTGGCCATACCTTGTGTTCCGCAAGCGCCGGGTTGAAGCGGTTCAGGATCCATTTGCCGCTCATCCATGCCACCAGGGCTTGCGCTCCGAAACCGGTGAATAGCACGAACCCGAGGGTTAGGGCAAACAAGGCGAGGATACCAACCCAGATGATGGTAGCTGTTATACCGCCGAGAGAAATGATCCCGAAGAGAATGCCGCCCACGGTCATTGCTACTACGATCAGCAATAACGCAAAGAAGAAGGCTGCATAAGCGACCACGCCCCATCCAAAACTTGGCACCGGCTGAGCCTGAAGTTTTTCAGACAGGCCTTTCAAGAAAGCTGGTGCAAGCCAGACCAGCAGAAGCCCAAAGATGGCAAGGGTTACAATCTTTCGGAGTAGATCAAAGACCCAGGTCAACGCAGTTTCGCCTGCAGTGGGAGGAGTTGGTATATTCTCTTCGTCCACGGCAGGTTCGTTTCGGGTTACCTTTCCATCAACCACAGAGCTGGGCAAGTCGATATCTGCAGACTGGGTATAAGTGAAGTCACCTTTGATTTTTGCACTATCGGCAACTGTCAACCCTGGTTTAACGTTCGGGATCGATACTTTGGTGTCACCCATGTACATTGATGGGGAAGGGGAGCCTTCTTCCGCTTCACCGACTTCAGCTTGGACATTTCCGCCAACCTCGCCGCGTAATTCCAGTGCGCCTGCACCGACCATCAGATTGCGTTCGATCGAGCCAGCCAGCAAGCCTTGAGCTCCTGCAAAGACCACATCATTCCCAACTGTGCTGCCATCTTTGACTTCCAAGCTTGCGCCTGCTGAGACAAGATCTCCGCCAATGACAGCTTTTTCATCCAATTGCAGCGCCGCACCAGCAATGCGGGCGTCGTCTTTCACTGTCCCTGTAATGACAATGGTGTTTCCCGCTGCAATCAGGTCGCCTTCCACTGTACCGTTAATGACAATATAGGAACCGAATACGACCAGGTCGCCTTTAATGGTTCCGTCCAGAGTGAATTCATCGGCAGTCACATACAGGTCATCATTGATCACTTCATCTGTTTTGATCAAGATCACATCCCCTGCACGCCCATCAAATGCCAGGGCGGGTGAGACGATGGTCAACGAGAGTATGGCGGCAAGGGTGAAAATTGCCAAAATTCTTTGAATTGTTTTCATAGTTGCTCCTTTGAAAAAACTTACCTAAGGAGGATATACGCCTGGTCTTTCGAAAAGTTGTGCGGATTTTTCCCCGCCACTCTTTAACCCCGGCTCAACCCTGCCCATTGTGCATAATTCCACCTGAAATCCTCCCAAAATGACGCTTTACAGCGCTTTTAAACGTGCTGGTTGTCCAAAATACCAATTCATCAGCTCAATGAACCAGTAGCAATATTGCTCTTTATCCCTGATAATGCTGGTCCGAATATCGTCCAGACTCATGAAGTTGACTTCAGCAATTTCCCCCGGATCAAACTGCACAGATAGCCCGTTTAAGCTGCCTTCGTAAATCTCACTGATCTCATTATCGTTGAAACCGTACTCCATTTGGATCTTTCCGCGTAGGGTGACTTCAACGCCTTCCACGCCCATCTCTTCCTTTAAGCCACGCATCGCCGCTTCGAGATAACTTTCTCCGGCTTTGACATGTTCAGATACCGAACAATCCAACAAGGACGGTGAATTTGCCCGGTCGGCGCTGCGTTTTTGGATGAGCATTTCACCCTGCTCATTAAATAGAAAGACATGCACACCACGGTGCTGTAACCCTTGTTGATGAACGACCGAACGCATTTCTTGCCCGGTCACTTCATCGTTGTCATTTACTACGTCCAATAATTCGTCTGCCATGATTTCTTTGTCATTGCAGGCGGATGCTTTTCCGCCGAAGCAATCTCCTTATTTCAAATATTTTGCCATCGCCTGCGCCGCCCGTTGACCTTCCAGCGCACAGTGATCTGCCGTTTCCACACCGCGTAATAGGTTGCCTGCTACATAAACTCCATTTACCGAAGACTTGAAATCCTTATCAATCACCGGTCCCTTCGTGTGCGGATTAATCTCCAGCCCACCCATGCGCGCCAGTTCATGTTCGGGAATCCAATTGCCGGTAAAGATGACCGTGTCACATTCTACAAGCTGCTTGCTTCCATCTTTATGGGTGAGCTCGATCCCTTCGACTCGTTTCTGACCAAAGATATTCGATATTCGAGTATTCGTCAAAACCGGGGTTCTGGAAATAATATCCGCCAATGCCCATTTCATGAATACATACGGGAATTCGATCTGATGGGTGGCTTCCTCTGTCACCATCATTGCACATTCTATTTTTGCGCCCATCAACGACATCAATGCGGAGAGGCTAACCAACTCTGCGCCGATAATGACCGCCCGTTTTCCAACCGGCAAATGTTCTTGATATAAGAACCGTTGTAATGACCCCGTCGTGAAAACACCCTGCGGACGTTTCCCCGGCACCAACCGCGCTGCCCGTGGACGTTCCCTTACACCCGTTGCCAGCAAAATCGCACCCGCTTCGATCTCACCCAATCCTTGTGGGGAGGTGTATGCCAGCTTCTTTTTATCCATCCATCTAGTAATCGTTGTGGATGTGCGTACTTCAATATCCATTTTCTCAGCCAACTCACGGTAATACTTTGCGTACCTTGGACCCGACCACATGCGCCACAGATCTTCACGCCCAAAGCCGGTGTGATGACACATGCGCGGCATCCCGCCTGCTTCAGATTCGCGGTCTACCACCAGAATATTTTTGATGCCCTGCTTTTTCAATTCAATCGCTGCCGAAAGCCCTGCTGGTCCACCACCGACGATCAGAATATCATATGTCACACCTGCACTTGCGCCAGGTGCAAGTGTTGCGAGGACGCTCTTGTCCTTGTCCGACCCTTGCACCGCCCGCAAGGGCAGGTGAGCAATCTCTGTCACAGTCATGGGATTGCTTCGTCGTTCACTATCGTTCACTCCTCGCAATGACGATACCAATGCCGCATGACAATTGAACCCCTGACAACGACCTTGGGAAGCGCGAGTCCTTCTGCGTAGCGCATCTATCGTTGTAGCAGGGATGGGCGCGTTCATCGCATCCATCAACTCGCCGCGCGAGACGCGCTCACAGTGACAAACCATCTCGGCATAGGCAGGGTTTGCCGTCACCATATCTGCATCCTGGTGCGGACGCGTGAATGCTTGCCCGATTGTTGGTAGCTTTATAGTTTTGAATTCAGGTTTCGGCGTTAATTCCAAACCTGCATCGCGCAGGAGCTCAACCCCGTATTCAGCAATGCCCATCGCACCAGAAATGCCCGTAGAGCGGATCCCGCCCAGGCACAAGTAGCGAAGCGACGAATCCATTTCGATTTGGTAATCGCTGTGTTCTGTCGCCGCCCGCAGACCGGAATAAGTGGCAGTCACTTCCTCATCCAACAACTGTGGCAAGATCTGTTTGCCTTTTTCGAGCAAAAATTTCAAACCATCTTCTGTTGTTTCAGTGGCAGTTTTGTCGGGCAGGTCCTCAGCGGTTGGTCCCAATAAAATATTTCCGTACACTGTCGGGCTGATAAGCACGCCCTTTGTAATGGATGTAGGAACGGGCAGCAATACATGATTGACCAACGGACGCGCCATCTTATCATAGACGATCAACTGCCCGCGCCTCGGCGTGACCTTGAAGCTGGTCTTTCCAAACATGGCATTGATCTCGTCTGAGAATAAGCCTGCTGCATTAATTACGAAACGCGTATCAATTACCTGTTCTGACGATGGACCACTGACGATTGACCATGTCGTCTGTCGTCCATCGTCTGTCGTCGATGGTCTGATCTCCTTCACCCGAAAATTCAAAAACAACTCCACCCCATTTTCCACCGCCTGATATGCCATTGCCAGCGGAACGGAGAACGTGCAGAGAATCCCTTCGCCAGGGACGTATAGTCCGCCAAGGGCGCCTTTGTTAATATGCGGCTCGCGCTGATGGATCTCCTCCGCAGAGATGATGCGCACATCCATCTCGTCGTTGTCGTGAGCTTGTTTCAATAACTTGGGGAGAGTATCAAACTGTTCCTGATTCCATGCGATGAGCAAACCGCCCAAGACTTCATGGGCGATATTCGCTTCAGGCAGGTAACCCTTCATCAACGCGTAACTGCGTCGTAAAAGTTTAGCTTCCAGTGAACCGGGTTTGGCATCGTAGCCGGTATGCCAAATGGCGGTGCTGGCTTTTGAGGTTCCCATACCCACATCTGAGTTCGATTCGACGAGTGCGATTTTTAGATCGTAACGAGAGAGTTCTCTTGCAATGGCGCATCCCACCGCCCCCGCGCCGATGATGGTGATATCGTAGGTTGTTGTCATAAGTGCCTTTTTGACGATGGACGATAGACCATTGACCATTGCAGATCATCCTTGAGGGTGGGTAGATCGTCCATCGTTCGTCGTCTATGGTCTGTCGTCGTGAAATTTTTTCACTGCTTCCAGCGCCTTGTTCCACTGCGCTAATATCTTTCTTCTTTCCTCTTCTTTCATGCCCGGAGTATAAACCCTCTCGGCTTTCCAGTTTCCTGCCAACTGTTCGAAGGAAGTTCCAAGCGCCGAAACACCTGCAAGATTGGCAATACCGATGGCGGTCGCTTCTACAGAGGCAGAGACGCGCACTTCGAGGTTGAGCAAGTCCGAGATCATTTGCATCAGGTATGGGTTGCCAGCCGGACCGCCATCCACTTTGAGGTAAGGAGGGGGAGTGCCGCTGTCTTGCGACATGGCAGTGACCACTTCATACACGCGGCAGGCAATGCCATCCAGTGTGGCGCGGACGATGTCATCCGAAGTGGTGCTGCGGTTCAAGCCAAACATGGCGCCTTGCACATCTGTGCGCCAGTGCGGGGCAGCGAGTCCTTGCAGGGCGGGGATGACGACCACGCCCATATCTTTTGATTGAGAAGCGGCATTGTTGCTTGCCGCAGAGTCGGGAATAAATTTTAGATTGTCGCGTAGCCATTGCACAGCTGAGCCAGTGACGAAGATGCCGCCATCGAAAGCATAGGCGGTCTGCCCATTGAAATTCCAGCCGACGGTGGTGAGCAATCCATTGTTCGAGAGTTTAGGTTTATCGCCGACATTCATCAATAAGAAACTGCCTGTGCCGAACGAGCATTTCATTTCGCCAGCTTTGAAGCAAGCCTGCCCGAATAGTGCGGCTTGTTGGTCAACCAGAAGCGCATGCAAAGGCAGTGGTTTGCCGTTGCCAAAGTCAACGTCGCCAATATGTCCTGCCGAAGGTTTCACTTCAGGCAGCATGCTTTTGGGCACATCAAATAATTGCAGTAATTTTTCATCCCACTGAAAGGTGTTCATATCGAACAATAGGGTGCGTGATGCGGTGGAAGGATCGGTGACGTGTAATTTCCCGCCGCTGAGTTTCCAGATTACCCAGGTTTCGGTAGTGCCAAATTTGAGTTTGCCTTCATGTGCATGTTGACGGATCTCTGGATGATTTTCAAAGACCCACTTGAGTTTTGGGGCAGAGAAATAACTGTCGAGCAGCAACCCGGTCGTTTGGCGCAACCAAGCCAAATCCACGTTTGAGGCGAGCGCGTCACAAACCGCCTGTCCGCGTGTATCCTGCCAGACGATGGCAGGCGTTACGGCTTCGCCAGTTTCCACATCCCACACCACAAAGGTTTCGCCTTGATTATCAAACCCGACGGCAGAGATTTCGTACTTGGAAAGAAGCGGAGCGCAGGCTTCTTTGACGGTGCGGAGGATGTCCTCCGGCTCTTGCTCGACCCAGCCTGCCTGCGGGAACCGAGCCGGGAGCTGCGCCGAATTCTTTTCGATCATCTCGCCAAATTCGTTGACGATCACTGCGGTGGTTTGGGTGGTGCCCTGGTCTATGCCGAGAAGATATTTCATGAAGCCTCCGAAGGTAAAAAAAGATTGGAGATTAGTGATTGGTTTGTGCCAACCTCCTAACCTCCAATCTCCAATTACTGCTTACAAATTACTGAATTAGTGTTCGCCGTATTGCTTTTCGATCTCGGCGATCTTCGCCTGGCGTTCCTTGATCTTATCGCCTTCCGGCACGCCTTCGAAGCGGGTGTCTTCACCACCGGTCATAAAGGTGATGACGGCTCCTACGACCGCGATACCGATGGCAATATAGGAGGTCGATGCATTGGGGATGAGGAAGTGCATAACGTTTTCCTCAGATACGGGGATGAAGCTCAACAGCAACCCGATGACAGCCACTGCAATACCCACCGGAGCCGTTTTCTTGGACCAGAACCCAAGCAAGGCAACTACGAACACGATGGTGAAGTAGAAGACTTTTTCATTGGGCGGGAAGAAACCGCTGATCGCCAGAACGATACCAAAGATGATGGCGAGGAAAGCGTTCGGTTTGGAAAGCCCGCCAAGGTTGAACGGACCCTTTTCCTTCCATTTGGCACTGCCTTCAGCAAGCAAGCCTGCTGCGATCGGCATGACCATGGAGATGTACAGGAAGACCGCACAAGCCACTGCCAAAATGAGGTAGGCAGGTGCATAAAGTGTGCTGGCAAAAGCAAAGATAGCGGAAACCCAAACAGCAGTTCCAGGAGTGCGATACTTGGTGCTGACATTGGCAAGTGCCTTGGAAGCAGGCAAACCGCCGTCACGGGCGAAAGCATACATCATGCGGGAGGTGGAGGTGAGCCCCGCCAGTGCACAAACGTAGTTGACCAATACCATACCGACTGCGAGGAATAAGCTCAAGGCGAACGGCATCTTGGAGGCGCTCCACATATAGAAGAACGATCCCCAGCCGAGGGCAGCGGCTTCATTTAAATCTGGCATGGTTAGCACATAGGCAGCAACCGCCACGAGACCGAAGACCCAAGACCAGAAAACTGCAGTCCACATACCCTTCGGTACATTGACCTGAGCATCCTGAGTTTCTTCAGAAGTGTGAGCCGAGGCATCAAAGCCTGTGATGGTGTAACATACGTAGGAGAGACCGAGAAGGAAGGCAAATGCCGCGCTCTCAGTGCGGAACGGAACCACACCACCGCCAGCATCACCAGTCACGTTCTGGAAGGTCCAAAGGCGGGTGAAGTCGAGAGGCACGGAGCTGAATGCAAACAGGGTGACGATCAAAACCACGGTCAGACCGAGGATGACGTAGCCGCTCCAGTCGGTGAGTTTGGTGGTGATGTCGATATAGTAGTGATTCAAGAGAGCCTGAGAACCGAGAGCAATTACGAGGAAGATTGTCTGTTGGGTAGTGCCCCAAGCAGAAACATCGACTCCCAAAACGGTCGCAAGCAACAGGTCTTTGAAGAACACGGTATAGAGCAACACATCTACGGAGGAAACTACGCAGATCAAACCGATGAGGTTGAACCAGGCAGTTGCCCAGCCCCAGAATTTCCCGCCGAGGTGCGAGCTCCAGTGATAGAGACCGCCCGCAGTGGGGAAGGAGGAGGCGATCTGTCCCATGCCGAATGCGACACTCAAAGCGATTACGCCGCCGACCAGCCAGATCAAGAATGCGCCGCCGGACCCCAACGCGTTGAACGCAGCAGGGAACGCCGAGATACCGCCAGCCAGAATACAAATGATGGAAAATGAAATTGCGAAGTTCGAGAAACCGCTCATGCGGCGTGAGAGCTCCTGCGCATACCCCAATTTATGCAGGACTTGCTTGTCGTGCGCTTGACTTTTTTGAGCCATTTTCGTAATTCTCCTTGACATTGAGTTGGTTTGTTAGATCAAGTAACCGAACTTACGAAGTGCACTTTATGAATCACCGGTCTTACACCTCCTCCTCCTGTGGGGAGTTAATTTCTCCGAGTGTATTTTGATATATTATAAACCCCGGCATTAAAAGTTAGGTACGGAAATGAGGTTGTTAACATTGGTACCAGCCGGGTTTGTTCTTTAAAGTACAAGAGCATGGAGTTATCCATACTCTTGTACTTGTGTAACCGATTAACCGAACAACTCCATCAGTTGCTTGACGTGTACGATACCATCGAAGCCTTTGAGCTCGCCTTTGCGAATCTCAGCTTTTTCACCATCCGCATCGCCAAGGCAGGAGACAATGATGTCACCCGCCGAAACATCTTCCTTTTCGGTGTAGTGATTGGTGGTAACAACGACCTTCGCACCGGAAGCTTTGGCAGCAGCAAGCCCGTTCTTTGAGTCTTCCACCACCATGACTTCATCTGGTTGCAAGCCCAGCTTTTCGAGCGCAAGGTTGTAAATGGCAGGATCTGGTTTTTTCTTTTCAACCACATCGCCAGCCAACACCACTTCGAATTTAATATCTTTGAGCGGACCTTCCGTGATCGCCTTTGCAGCCTGTTCATTGGATGTGGTGCAGATGGCAAGTTTAAGCCCAGCATCCATTGCCTCTTTCATGAATCGGTGAATGCCCGGGCGCAAGGGCAGTTTGCCCGTCTCGATCAATTCCACGAACAAGGCAGTCTTGCGCTTGTGCATTTCCTTCACCAGCGCGTCAATTTCTTCTTCGGTCATCGGCTTGGAGAAGCCCTTGGTCTGCCAATGCTTCTTCATGCGCTCTTTACCGCCGCCGACCTGCAGAAGTTCGTGGTAATACTCGATATCCCATTCGTCGGTGAAACCGAATTCTTTGAAAGTCATATTGAAAGATACGCGGTGACCGTCGCGCTCAGTGTCAATGATCACGCCGTCCTGGTCAAAGAAGACTGCTTTAATTTTGGACATGAGTTCCTCTTTTCAATAGACCTTACAGGTTCTTGAAACCTGTAAGGTCTTGTTGAATAACTATTTCTTCACACCAAAGAATTCAAGCATGGTGTTCACGAACAATTCATTCTCTTCCTTGGAACCAATCGTCACGCGGAACCAACCATCAGAGCCGTACTTCTTGCTTTCGCCGCGGAGAATGATGCCCTTGGTCTCAGCGTATTCGAGCGCCTGCTTGCCGGTCTTGCCGGTTTCGCCGCAGTCGAACAGGATGTAGTTGGCTTTGGATTGCATGACGTAGAAGCCGGGGATGACACTCAAGGCTTCGCTGATGTAATCCACCGCATCATTGTTGAACTTGACGCGTTCTGCCAGACCTTCGGTATCTTCGAACGCTGCAAGCGCCGCCCACATGGGGATGGTGCCCACGTTCCAGGGCAGGAGGGATCCAGCAACCTGTTTGAGGGTGTCTTCATGGGCAATGGTGTAACCAAAGCGCATACCAGCCAGACCATACGCCTTGGACATGGTGCGGGTGACGAATACATTCTTGTATTTCTTGGTCAACTCGACCTGAGACATGCCCAAACCGGCGTATTCAATGTAGGCTTCGTCAACAACCAACGGGATGCCTAGTTTTGCAAAAGGCTCAAAGTGCTGCGGGTCCATGAAGTTGCCGCTGGGGTTGTTGGGGTTCGGGATGACGATGATCTTGGTCTTATCGGTAACGGCTTTCATCAGACCATCGTGGTCGAATTTCAACTTGTGATCTTCGTAAAGCATCGGCACCGAAACCATCTTGGCGCCGAGCAGGGTTCCGCGCAGACCGTAAATACCAAAGCAGGGGGTGTGCTGAATGACTTCGTCGCCGGGTTCGAGGAACATGCGGAAGATGTTGTCATACACTTCGCTGGAGCCATTACCGATCATTACGTTCTGCGGACCGGCAACACCGTTGATCTCGGCGATCTTGCTGCGGACGACCAAGCCCTGATCGGGGTAGCGGTTGGTCATCTTGGCATACTTGAACATCGCCTCCAAGACCTTATCGGAAGGCGGTACAGGGTTTTCATTGGACATCATGCGGTGCAGTTCGGGCTTGCGCCACGCCAACTCAATATGCTCCGAAATGTACATCGGAATGCCCTTTACCCACGGGGCATAATATTCTTCGATATTCTTAGTCATGCTTAACTCCTTGATATAGTTATATAAATTTAGTATTGACCGCCGACCGTAATGCGACAACAGTCTATCGTCTACAGTCGGTCGTCATTTTATTAAGCCTTGCCGTTGCAGCCAAGCTTGTCCATCCAGTGCATCACAGCATTGCGGGTCGCATCGCGGACGAAGACATCCAGTTTGCCGGGGTCGTATTCATCACGGTGAGCGCTGAGATATTCCCATTTGGCATTGATGAGGGTGTGCTTGAGCTCGGTGGAGACGTTGAACTTCGCGCCGCCCGCTGCGAGCAACTTGGCAACATAATCATCGGGCAAGCCGGTTCCGCCGTGGACGACGAGCGGGGTCTTGATGCCATTGCTGTTAAGCATCTTGTGAATGGTCGCCATGCGTTCGAAGTCGATCTTGGGGTTCTTGGTCTTGTACACGCCGTGCGCGGTGCCGATGGCAGGGGCGAAGATATCCACGCCGGTGCGTTCGACGAACTCGATCGACTGTTCAGGGTTGGCAAGCTGTGCTTCATCTTCTGCAACCTTGATCTGGTCTTCCACGCCGCCTACGGTTCCCAGCTCGCCTTCAACAGAGATGTTGCCGACGCTGTGAGCGTAGTCTACTACTTCCTTGGTCTGACGGATGTTCTCTTCATAGGATTGCTTGGACGCGTCGATCATGATGTTGGTGTAACCGGCATCCGCGCATTTTTTGCAGTAGTCAATGCTGGTGGAATGATCGAGGTGCAAGCAGACGGGGATGGGGGCAGACTCTGCCAATGTGCGATAGATATTCACCATCATCTGCGTGCCAAGGAACTGCGAAGGTTTGACGGAGGTCTGTACGATCACAGGGGCTTTCTTTTCGATCGCCGCATCGATCACCGCTTCGAATTGCAGCAGGTCCGTCACGTTGAACGCGCCGACTGCCCAGCCTTCTTTGGCGGCAGGGATCATGATTTCTTTTGCATTTACGATAGACATTTGGTACTCCTTATTTGGTTATCTTTTTTAGTAGAAATTCTTTATTACGAATGAAGAATGCAGAATGATGCATGCAAAATAGTCATCTTTCTGCATTCTGACTTCTTCATTTACTCTTTTTCGACGCATCTTTTAGCCACTGTTCCCAGCGATAGTCAGTGGTGTGCATACGGTAGCGTCCGAACCACAAATTGGCGTACCCCTGGAAATCTTCTTCAAGCGTGGAAATGACCGATTGGGTCGTACCCCACATGGCTTCATGTAACTCAGACATCGCCCACATAATTCTCAGACGGGCATAATGCTTGGGTTGGAATGACCCAAAATAGGCGGTCAGGAAGAGGCGGATCTGGTCTTCGTTCAAACGATGATGATGGGCAAAATTCCCAAGGTCAAAGAAGATATCGCCCATGCCGGCATATTCCCAATCCAGCAGACGGATCTCGCCAATGTCACCCGCCACTTCTTCGTCCAACCAGTTGAGGTTGAGCAGGTCGTTGTGGCAGGGGGTTGGTTTGTAGGGATCTTTGAGCAGGGCTTTTTCTGCTTCACGCATTTTCTTTTGAATGAAAGCCCAGTCTTCGGGGAATTGTGCGTTCTTGGCTTTTGCCGTTTTTGTGAGCATTTCAACACGGCGGAAAACGTTGAACTCACCTTTTAACTTCGGGGCGTTGCGGTGGAACAAACGCAGTTTTTGTGCAATACGTGTCAGGTAGTCCGGTTTGACAATGTCCTCAGGCATGATGCGCTTGCCGGTCACAAAGCGGGTGACAATATATCCTTCCGGCTCAATGAAGTACACCACTTCGGGCGCGATGCCCAATTCACCAGCCACTTTATTAGCGGCGTATTCCACATCGCGTTTGATGCCCAACTGGTCGGTGCCTTCCCCTGCAAGGCGGATAACGTAGGCGCGTCCATCCGCTTCGATCTTGAAGTTCAGGTTGGTGATGCCGCCGCTGAGCGGGATCTTCTTGATGTTCTTCGAATCTGCGAGAAACGGTACTTTGGCAATGGCTTTATCGATGGCAAGCGTATTCATGTGACTGTGTTCCTTCCTTTGGTTGAAAGAATATTTTTTGCGGATGAAGAACCCGCTTCTGTCCTAACTGAAATCTGCTTCTGCTTTCTCGAGCCTTTTTCTTGCCCTCACCCTAGCCCTCTCCCGTAGGAGAGGGGACTCCCTTCCCCTTGCGGGGGAAGGGTTGGGGATGAGGGAAAATCACTACGCCTTAATTCGTTCGTTCTTCGGATCCCACAAAACTGTCTGTGTTACTTCCGCGCCAACCTGCTCGCCGAAGCATTCGATCTCAAGTTTGGTTCCAGCCTTGGAATATTCCAGCGGCAAATACGCGTATGCAATGGATTTATTGACCGAGTAACCAAATCCACCTGATGCGACCCAGCCGACGATCTTACCGTCCACGCGGATCGGTTCCTTACCCATGACGATGGTGCGGTCATCGGCGAGAGTCATCGTGCAGAGTTTGGATTTGAGCCCTTCTGCCTTTTGTTTGACCAGCGCATCTTTGCCGGTGAAATCACCCTTGTCTAACTTCACAGCGAAACCAAGACCGGCTTCGTAGGGAGTGTAGTCGGGAGAAATTTCACCGCTCCAATAGCGATATGCTTTTTCGAGGCGCAGCGATTCAATCGCTTTGTATCCGCCAGCCACCATACCTTCAGGTTGACCCGCTTCCCAGAGTGTATCCCACAAGCGCAGACCATATTCCATCGGGCAGTAGAATTCCCAGCCGAGTTCGCCGACATAGGTCACGCGCGAAGCGAGGACGGGCACATCGCCAACGTTGATGCGCTTGGATGTCATATACGGGAAGCCCGCATTTGAGACATCCTCAGTGGTGACCTTCTCAAGGATGGTACGAGCCTTGGGTCCCCACATACCAATACAGGCATAGTTCGAGCCGACGTCTTCCAACGTCACACTGCCATCTTCGGGCATTTGCAGGGAGAGCCAGGACATATCGTGCTGACCAAATGCCGTTCCGGTAACAATAAAGAAGCGGTCTTCCGCAAGGCGGGTGACGGTGAAATCGCATTCAATACCGCCGCGTTTGTTGAGCGCTTGCGTGTAGACAAGATTTCCGACGGGCACATCAATTTGATTGGCGCAAACCGTGTTGAGGAATTTCAATGCGCCGGGTCCGCGTACTTCGAATTTGTTGAAGGATGTTTCATCGAAGAGACCGGCATGCTCGCGGGTCATCAAATGTTCGTGACCCGTGGCGCGGCTCCAATTGTGGCGCATCCATCCGCGTGGTTCGTGACCGTGTGTGGCAAGTTCTTCATATTTACGGAACCAGTTCGGGCGTTCCCAGCCCATTTTCTCGCCGAACGTACAGCCAAGGTCACGCAGGCGGAAGTACGTGGGGGAGATGCGCACATTACGCTTCGAGAGTCTTTCTTCGCCGGGGTAGTGGATATCGTAATACTGGGTGTAAGTTTCAAAAGTACGCGCACGCGCATATTCGAGGCTGTTGTAGTTCGGACCAAAGCGACGCACATCCAAACGCCAGACATCCCATTCGGGGCTGCCGTCTACGATCCATTCAGCCATCACCTTGCCGATACCGCCTGCACCTGCGAGTCCATGCGCACAGAAGGCGCAGGCCACCCAGAAGCCTTTGACGGAGGTGGGTCCCAGCAGGAACTCGCCATCGGGCGTGAAGCCTTCAGGTCCATTGAGCAGCAATTTCACTGGGGCACTTTCCACCGCAGGCACGCGACGGATGGAGTTTTCCATCAATGGAGTGAAGCGATCCCAATCGGGTTCGAGTAATTTAAATTTGAAATCACGCGGAATGCCGTTCATGCCAAAGGTAGCGGGCTGACGTTCATAACCGCCGGTGACAAGTCCGCCGACTTCTTCGCGATAATACACAAGCAAGTCTGGGTCACGCAGGTTGGGGAATTTATTGGTCACGCCTTTGATGGGCTCGGTCAGGATGTACAAATGCGCCATGGGGATGACCGGCAAATTGAGCCCAACCATTTTGCCGATCTCGCGTCCCCACATGCCGGAAGCATTGACCACGATCTCGGTCTTGATCGTACCTTTATCTGTCACCACTTCGCTGACGCGCCCATTGACGACATTGATCTTCTCAACATTGGTATAGAAGAAGAAACGTGCGCCGCGATTTTTCGCACCAATGGCAAGGGCGTTGGTGAGTCCGGTTGGGTCGATGGAGCCATCGTTAGGGGTGTAGGCTGCGCCGACCACGCCGGTAATGTCCATGAGCGGGAACATGTCCTGCGCTTCTTTTGGAGAGATCAAATCCATGGGCACGCCGAAGGAACGAGCGAGACCCACGAGGCGTTTGGTTTCTTCCATGCGTTCATGAGAGGAAGCGAGGCGAATGCCGCCGACTTCGCGCCATGAGGTGTCTTGACCGGTTTCGGCTTTGAGGCTGCGGTACAGGTCGGTACTGTAGTGCATCATGCGGGTCAGATTCGCATCGGAACGCATTTGCCCGACAAGACCCGCCGAATGCCAGGTGGAGCCGGAAGTTAACTCGTGGCGTTCAAGGACAACAACATCCTTCCACCCTAGTTTGGTGAGGTGGTAGGCGATACTACTTCCACCCACGCCGCCACCGATGATGACGACCTGGGCTTGTGTTGGGAATTCAGACATATATGTCTCCTGTGATAGACGTTTGACGATTGACCGTAGACAACCTGCTATCGCCTATTGTCCGTGGTTTGTCGTCTAATTTATTTCTGCCAGACAGAATCGGGTCTTGCCATTTCAGCCACGATATCGAACGTGGAAATTACGCCAAGCGGGAAGGAGTCGGGATTTTCTTTGTCGATGACTACAAGACGGTGATAATGGTTTTGAATGAGCATGTCTGCCGCTTCGCGTAGACTGGCTGAAATATCAATGGTCAGGGCAGAGTGCATCACATCACGGACGGTGAGCTTTTCGTCCACACCAGTTTTAACAAGGTGCAGCAGGTCATGTCCGCTTACCACCCCAAGTACTTTGCCGTGAAGATCAACGACCAAGACCGAACGCCAGCCAGAGGAGGTCATGGCGCGGGCTGCGGAAAGCACAGAAGTTTTTCCGCGGCATACCAGGATCGCATCCGACATTACATCACCGACCATATCGCGTTTGGATCTGATCTTTTCCGAAAGTCCGGCAACAAAATCAGAAAGCGAGATCGTCCCAACGGGCTTGCCGTTGCTCAGAACTAAAAACCGCCCAACTCTTTTTTGCATAAAAAGGTCGGCGGCTTCGGGCAGGGGAATGTTGGCGTCGATGGTATTGACCGGCTTGGTCATTAGGTCGGAGGCGGTCAGCTTTCGCATGGTGTTTAAACTTTCAGGGTCTGAAGAAAGCCATTCACCAGCCATCAGGTCGAAATCAGAAATCACACCCATGATGCGCCCATCACGGTCGGTAACGAATAATGCGTGAACTTTGTGCTGATCCAACAAGATCGCAACCTGACCCAGAGTTGCATCGGGTTTGCACATGATCACGCCGGGGTGCATTAAGTCTTTTACAAGTTTCGTCATTAAGACTCCACAAAATAAATCACCCCGCAGTTTTTTCTTTCGAACTCCATTTACTCTGCGGGATGTTTGAATTACTCTTTCAACAGATTATAATGAAAAAATCAAAAACTTGCAAATTCCTTCAGATTCTTATATAATCCGTCAGATGGGTAAACCCCTCATTCCAGCCCAACGCAGAGAGAAGATTCAGGAGTTTCTTGCTGTTCATCAGATCGCACGTACCGCCGATTTGATGGATCTGCTTGAAGCATCTGAAGCTACAGTTCGCCGCGACCTGGAATGGCTCGAACAAAAAGGGTTTCTCGAACGCACACATGGGGGTGCGATTTTGAATCAGCGTGTTATCTTTGAACAGGCATATCAACAGCGCGCGCAATATCATCCTGAAGAAAAGAAATTGATAGGTCAGTTGGCTGCATCTTTGATCGAAGATGGTGACATTGTTTTTATCAACAGCGGCACGACCGCCACACAAGTACTCAAACACATCCGGCGCGATGCCCGGATTACGGTCTTTACGAATAATGTAAATGCAGCGATCGAACTCGGCGACCCAGGCTTTCATTACTATTTGACCGGAGGCGAATTTCAAGGGCGTTCCAACTCTCTTGCCGGACGCTTCGCGCTTGATAATTTAAATCTGGTCTATGCCAACAAACTGATCCTCGGTGTGGATGGGATCTCCCTGAAGCATGGATGCACCGTACCCACCAACGATGAAGCGGAAGTGGTTCGCCGTATGATCGACCGGACCAAGGGCAAGGTTATTGTGGCGGCTGACCGCAGTAAGTGGGGAGCGGTTTCGAATTTTCATGTTGCGAACATTGACGAAGTGGATATATTTGTGACGGATGAAGGTTTTGACAAGACGGCGAAAAAAGAACTTGCCGTTCATTCGATCGAGATCCTTACCGCCCAAGAACTTAATCTTTAATAACAAGATAGCGGCGACAAAGTCGCTATGCTATTTTTAAATCAATTTGCGGAGCGAATTAATGAAGACTCAAGCAGAGATCGTTATCATCGGTGGTGGGATCTATGGCGCGCAGGTAGCCTATCATCTTGCGAAGAGCGGGCGCAAAGATGTGGTCATTATTGAGAAGGGCGAGATCGCCAGCGGCGAATCGTCGCATGCGGCGGGGTTGGTGACGCAGTTTGCGACATCGCAAGCCATGCTGCGCTTCCGCATGTATAGCGTGCAGTTGTATAAAGAACTGGGCTTGTTCGACACCGTGGGTAGTTTGCGTGTGGCTTCGAGTAAGGAACAATTACTCGAAATGGAACGAAGCGTGAGCCGCGCCAAGGCGCTTGGGCTTGATTGTGAAGTCATCTCACCGGAAGAATCCAAGAAATATATGCCGCAGATTTCTGATAAGGAATTGTACGGCGGTATTTATCTGCCCGGCGACGGTCAACTTGACCCGTACACCGCCACCACGTCGATGGCGCGCTTTGCCAAAGAACAAGGTGTGGAAATTTACACCAACACCCGCGTGACAGGAATCAAAGTGTCAGCGAAGGGTGAGGTTGAGGCGGTCGTAACAGATAAAGGCACGATCCGATGCGAGATCATTATCAATGCAGCGGGGATGTGGGCGCCGCGCATCGCCGCCATGGCAGGTCTGCATGTCCCAACGACTCCAGTAGATCATCAACACATTGCGCTGCGGGCTGTGCCGGGGCATGAGTTCAACGACCAAACGCCCTGTTTGCGTGACCCGGATAATTTGGTTTACATGCGGCAGGAAAAGGGCGGCTTGGTGATCGGCGGTTATGAGCCGAAGCCGCTTCCGCGTTGGATCGATGGAACGCCGTGGGAACATGGCAGCAAATCCTTCCCTGGCGATATGGATCAATTTGAAATGTTGCTCGAAGGTGCAATTCGCCGTCTGCCGTTTTTGGATCAGGCAGGCATTATTACATTGGTTCGTCACCCCGGTGCGTACACGCCCGATTGCCAGCCTTTGCTTGGACCGATGCCCGGCGTAAAGGGCTTCTGGATGATGGCGGGTATGTCGCTTAATGGCTACGGTGGGGCGGGCGGTATGGGCAAGTTGATCGCAGAATGGATCATTGACGGTGAAGCGCCGATGGATGTGTATGGTTATCGCGCCACCCGTTTTGGAAATTATTATTCCGATTTCAAGTATGCCGCCGAGCGCACGATGGAAAGCGTGAAGTATTACTATCGCTTGAAGTTCCCGAATGATGAACATGAAGAAGCCCGTCCGCATCGTACCAGCCCGGTGCATTATCGTTTGATGGAGAATGGTGCGGTCTTCGGCGAGAAGTTTGGTTGGGAACGTGTGAACTACTTTGACCCCGGCAAGGAATGGCGCCGCATGGGCGAAGACCAGCGCAAGTGGGGCTGGGCAAAACCACCTTACTTCGAGCGCATGCGTGTGGAACATACTGCCGCCCGCGAGCGTGTGGCTTTGTTTGACCTGACTTCTTTTGGCAAAATAGAACTAAAAGGTAAAGGCGCATTGCCTTTATTGCAAAGACTGACCTCCAGCAATATTGATAAACCGGTTGGCAGCGCGATTTACACCCAGTTCTTGAATCGTAATGGCGGTATCGAATCCGATTTAACCGTGACTCGCTTGGGAGAGGACCATTTCTGGGTCATCACGGGATCAGGTTTCATTGCCAATGACCACGCCCGCATTTTGATGAACGTGGACGAAAAAGACGGCGAAGTGTCCATTCGTGATATTACACAGGAACATGCTTGTCTCGCCTTGTGGGGACCGAAATCTCGTGATGTATTAAAGAAGATTACAGATAGCGATGTCTCGAACGAAGCGCATCCGTATTTGATGACCAAACCCATTGTTATTAATGGCGTGAAGGTGCTGGCTCAGCGCGTGAGTTATGCCGGTGAACTGGGCTGGGAGTTATATATCCCGAACAACCGCGCCACTATGGTTTGGGATATGCTCATTGAAGCGGGTAAAGAATTCGGTATGGAACTCGGAGGGTACAAGGTACTCGATCCGTTACGCCTCGAAAAAGGCTTCAAGTATTTCACTACAGATATTACTCCCAGTACATCGCCTTACGAAGCCGGTCTCGGTTTCTGTGTAGACTTGAACAAAGGCGACTTCATTGGTCGCGATGCGCTGGTGAAGCAAAAAGCCGAAGGACTGACTCGCAAGCTTTGCACGCTGGTGTTGACCGGCACAGAGGATTTCGTCCAGATATATGGTGGTGAAGCGGTTTATTATGGTGATAAACTGGTTACCCGTGTGCGTAGCGGCGGGTATGGCTTTACGGTAAAGAAGAATATTCTCTATGCCTACCTTCCCATTGATCTGGCAGTGAAAGGCAATCGCTTTACCATCGAACTCATCGAAGGAAACCTTGAAGCCGAGGTGACTGCCAATGTATTGGTTGACCCAAAAGGCGAAAAACTGAAATCCTAGACCATAGACCTTGGACGATGGACGATAAAAGTCCATCGTCTGTGGTTTATCGTCCATCGTCTACTTATGGCAAAGAAATCAACTTCCCCCGCATACATCGGTTTCGGCATGTTAACCCCGGTGTACATCATGTCTTTGGACCAACTGCCCAAGTTGAATACCGGCGCAGTGGTTCATGAGGTCAGTGACTACGTCTATGATGACGCTGCCATCATTGCCTGTAACTTGAGCCAATGGAATATCCCTTCTGCAATGATCGGTACGGCAGTGGGGGATGATATGCTGGGACACTACGTTAAAGATAAATTGCAGGCGTTTGGCGTACAAGGGGAAGTCCGTTTTACCAAGAAGTACAAAACGCCGCTGGAAGTTAACGTCTCGGATAAAAAGGGTGCGCGCACCTATTTCTGGCAGCGCTCGAAGGAGATTCTAAGCACACTGGATACGGCGGATCTTTCGCTTATTAAGGAGGCGAAGCTGTTATATGTGGACTGGTACGATGGCGATAAACAGATTCTGCGTGCCATGCGCGAAGCCCGTAAACATCGCGTGCCGGTTTTTCTGAATTTTGAGCATGGGCATCAAGACCCGGAATTGTTGAAAAAATATTCCGGACTGGTTACAGTTTGCCAGGCGGTAACCGATGCGGCACAGATCGGAAAGAAACAAGCCATGCTCGGTGTGGCTCGCAAGCTGATCAAATCTGGGATCCAGACCGCTATCATCACCATGGCGAGTCAGGGTTGTATGGTCGTGCAGGGCAATGAGATCATTCGCGCATATGCGCCCAAAGTAAAAGCTGTGGATGCCTCCGGTGCGGGGGCAACATTTTCTTCCGGTTTTATCTATGGTTACCTGAACGGCTGGAGCCTGGAAGACACGGTTCGATTTGCCATTGCGGCGGCTTCGTTAAAGGTGACGCGTTCCGGTTTGAAGATGTTTACAACGCGCGAGATCATGGGGCTGGCTCACACGGTCCGCATTGAGCGAATGCAATACCGCGGAGATCAGTTCGTCAAGATCCGTGAGATGTTCCAATTGCCGGAAGATAGCCCATTTATTGATAATGCTCTTGTAAAAGAGAGCCGTAAGCTGGCAGAGAAGTTCTTGCCAAAGAAAAAAATGGAACGAAAAAAGATCAAACGATCAATGGTTGGATAATTTATCATACACCAAGGATGTGAAACCATGTCATTCGCTGCTTTACTTACACAGGAACAGGTTGAGAGAATTCACGATGCCTCTTTGGAAATTCTGGAAGAGGTCGGTTTAAAGGTTCGCTATGAACCTGCGCGAGAGTTATTTCAAAAACACGGATGCAGTGTGGATGGTGAGCGGGTCAAGTTTCCACGCGCCGTTGTAGAGAAGTATCGGAAGATGGTCCCCCCATCTTTTACCTTTCACGGGCGTGACCCGAAATTCGATAAGACCATCCCGCAGGATAGCCCGGTGATCGTTACAGCGAGTTCAGCGCCCGATATCATCGATCCAGTGACCGGCAAGGAAAGACGCGCCGAGTCTGGTGATATTGCCCGCATCGCACACCTTATCAACGAACTGCCCGGTTACGATATCTTCTCGATTTCTACTCTGGCAGATGACGCGCCCGCGGATCAATTCACACTATCGCGCCTGTATCCATCCATCAAGTATTGTCTTAAGCCGATCCGTGTCACCACCACTGATATGAAAGACACGCGCAGTATCATGGAGTTGGCATACATGGTGGCGGGTGGAGAAGAGGCGTACAAGGCGCATCCTTTCCTTACGCATCATTACTGTCCCGTTGTTTCACCATTGACGATGGATAATCTTTCCACCGAGAATGTGATGTTCTTTGCGAAAGAAGGCTTGCCGGTTTATCCGACCATTGTGCCAAATGCCGGTTTGACGTCGCCCATGTCTATGGCGGGGTCATTGGTGCAAGGCAACGCCGAATTCCTTTCTGCCTTGTTGCTAATGCAAATGACGAAGGAAGGCACGCCAACGATCTATGCCACCCTCGGCACCGTCGCGGATATGCGCTCCGGGGCATATACGTCCGGCGCCATCGAGTGCGGTATGCTTCACATGGCATTCGCACAGATCGCCCGCTTCTACAATGTTCCCGCTGGCGGGTATGTAGGTTTGACCAATTCCAAGCTGAACGATGCACAGGCGGGATATGAAACCGGTATGTCGGGAATCGCCGGCGTGCTTGGCGGTATGGATATGTTCAACATCGGCGGGCTGATCGATGCGCTCAAGACCTTCGATTTTGCGAAAGCCGTCATTGATGACGAAATGGCGCAAATGATGAAGCGCATGAAGCACGGCATCCATTTTAGTGAGGACGATCTGGGTCTTGACCTGATCAAACAGATCGGACCCGGCGGTTCGTTCATCACAGCCAAACACACCACCAGCCGTATGAAGACCGAAGCCGTGATGACCAAGATCGCCGACCGCGATGCGCGTACCATCTGGGAAAAGAAAGGCGCGACCGACACCCAAGCGAAGGCAATGAAAAAAGCAAAAGACCTTATGAATGTGAATACCGCGCCGCTTATTTCTGCCGAATTGGACGAACAGATCCGCGCAAAATTCCCTGGTTTGGTTCCGGGGATATTGGAACCCATTTCGTAATTTGATCTTTCCCGGGGCAGCCCGCATGGGTTGAGTAAAAAAATAAGTCCGGCAGGCGGCAAACCTGCCGGATGAAAACAAAGGAAGATTGCATGTTTCGCTTTTTCAAGCGCAAAGAAGACAAATTTCAAAAATTGATCGAACAACAGGCAGCTTTATCTTTTGAAGGCTTGCGGTTGCTGGTGAAATATCTGGATACCACCGATCCCGAAGTTGCCGAGGAGTTATCCTTAAAAGAGAAGGAAGCGGATGAGGTGCGCCGCATCCTGATTGATGAACTAAATCGCACATTTGTGACTCCGTTTGACCGTGAAGATATTTTCGCCCTTTCCCGTTCGATCGATGATGTGGTCGATTATGCCGATACTACGGTCATGGAAATGGTCATCTTGAACGTTCAGGCAACCCCGTATATGCAGCGCATTGCTTCTTTACTAAAAGATGCTGCTTATGAGATCTGGCAAGGTGTCTTACGTTTGCCGAAAAACCCTAATGTCGCTCTTGATCATGCCCAGCGTGCAAAGGCACTTGAAAACCGCGTAGAGGCGGTCTATCGAGAAGCCGTGGCAGATCTGTTCAGCGGACCCGAGGATATCCACCATGTGGTGGAGATGTTGAAGATGCGTGAAGTCTACCGCCATCTTTCCAATGCAGCTGACCGTGGCGATGAAGCAGCCAATATCATTGCTGATATCGTTGTAAAGAGAACTTAACCGGATGTTAATCCCGTTTTCTCTGGCGCTGGTTATCATTCTGGCGCTGGTTTTTGAGTTCATCAATGGTATGCGCGATTCGAGTAATATCGTCGCGACGATGATCTCATCGCGTGCATTTCACCCACAGACTGCCCTGAGCATGACTGCCGTTGCTGAATTTGCCGGTCCGCTTTTATTTGGCGTCACGGTGGCAAAGACGATCGGTAGTGATATCGTTGCTTCTGAAGTGATCTCGCTTCAAGCACTGACTGTGGGGCTGCTTGCCGCCATTGTGTGGAATCTCATCACCTGGTATTTTGGCATTCCAAGCAGTTCCTCTCATGCACTTATCGGCGGTTTGATCGGCGCAGCGGTCGTTTCTTCGGGTTGGGAAGCAGTCAAGGTGACGGGTTTGATCAAGGTTCTGCTTGCCTTATTTGTCTCACCCTTGATCGGTTTTGTCGCCGGGTTCGTTCTGTTGAAGATTGTTTATCTGTTGTCGCAGAATGCCACACCGCATATTAATAATTTTTTCAAAAACAGCCAAATGTTCACTGCTGTAACGCTGGCGTTCAGTCATGGAACCAATGATGCTCAAAAGACCATTGGTATCATCACTTTGAGCTTGATCATCAGTGGCAAGTTAAGTGATTTCTCTGTTCCGTTTTGGGTGGTGCTTGTCAGTGCTGGGACGATGGCAGCAGGGACGGCGCTGGGGGGGTGGCGCTTGATCCGTACTCTTGGTGGTAAGTTTTATAAGATCCGCCCGGTGCATGGATTTGCAAGTCAATTAACTTCTGGCATTGTGATCCTGAGTGCCTCCATGATTGGGTTGCCGGTCAGCACTACGCAGGTTGTTAGTTCGGCGATCATTGGCGTGGGGGCTTCAGAGCGTTTTGGAAAAGTTCGTTGGGGAGTGGCTATCGATATTTTGACAGCCTGGGTTATTACCATTCCGATCAGTGCTTTATTCTCTGCAGGGATCTATTCAATGCTCGTGTATTTCAAAGTATCCCTGTAGTTCTTTTTGGTCATTAATTCAGAGTCAATGAATCCTCGTTTGACTTTGAATATTGATAATGCTAAAATGTTAAGGATATGTTAACAGAATTGGAGGTGCTGGGATTCAGATATTTAGAGTGCAAGTGATTTCGTTCGTTTGATTCATCCAAAACAAATAAGGAGAAAGAGATGCGTACGAAGAATTTTGCTTTTCATGTGCTTGCCCTGTTCGTGATCGCCGCGACCTTGCTGTCTGCGTGCGGTGGTGCTGCGACCGAAGCCCCTGCGACCGAAGCCGCTGCTACTGAAGCTGCTGCTACTGAAGCCCCTGCTACCGAAGCCGCTGCTGCCGATCCTATGGCTGACCTCGTTGCTGCTGCCCAAGCCGAAGGTATGCTCAGCACCATTGCTTTGCCCCACGACTGGTGCAATTATGGTGAAGCTATCGAAACCTTCAAGGCGAAGTACGGCATTGAAGTCAACGAACTTAACCCTGACGCTGGCTCTGGCGATGAAATCGAAGCCATCAAGGCGAACAAGGACAACACCGGTCCGCAGGCTCCTGATGTGATCGACGTCGGCTTTGCTTTTGGCGAATCCTCCAAGGCTGAAGGTTTGATCCAGCCGTATAAGGTCTCTACTTGGGATTCCATTCCTGATGAAGCCAAGGATGCCGAAGGTTATTGGTATGGCGATTACTATGGTGTGTTGTCCTTCCTCGTCAACACCGATGTTCAGCCTGATGTTCCCCAAGACTGGGCTGACCTGCTCGATCCCAAGTACAACGGACAGGTTGCTCTCTCTGGTGATCCCCGCACCTCCAACCAGGCCATCCAGACCGTCTACGCTGCGGCTCTTGCCAATGGCGGCTCCCTTGATGATGCCCAGGCGGGTCTCGATTTCTTTGCTGATTTGAACTCAGCTGGCAACCTTGTTCCATTAATTGCGAACAACGGTTTGGTTGCCACCGGTGAAACTGCCGTCCGCATTACTTGGGACTATAACGCTCTCGCCGCTGTGGATAGCTTCGAAGGTAATCCTGCTGCTCAGGTTGTGATCCCCGCTACCGGCCGCTTCGCTGGTGTGTACGTTCAGGCGATCAGCGCCTACGCCCCGCACCCCAATGCTGCCAAGTTGTGGATGGAATTCCTTTATTCCGACGAAGGTCAGACCATCTGGATGAAGGGCTACTGCCACCCGATTCGCGAAGCTGACATGCGCGATCGCGGCGTGATCCCCGCTGACTTGCTTGCCAAGTTGCCGGATGTTTCTGGCGCCGTGTTCCCCTCCCTTGACCAGCTCAATGCCGCCAAAGAGTTGATCGTGGCGAATTGGGATAGTGCCGTTGGTGCTGATGTACAGGCCGCCCCGTAAGAAAAGATTTTGAAGTAATAATGCGAGACCCTGCCATTTGGCGGGGTCTCGCCATAACAAGTGAAAATATTGCAGTAAGGATCTCTGAACTTTAAGTGCAAATAAGGGTAAGTATAAAATATCAAGTTTGGCAAGTTATGCATCAACAGTACGTTGAGGTTACTAAATTATGGCTCAAACTGCTCTAAACCCTAAAAGTTCTTTTCCTGCTCCTGGTTGGAAAAATTGGATTGGCGTTGCTCCGTTTTTTCTGTTCGCTATCCTGTTTCTGGTTTTACCCTCCCTTCGCCTGGTTATGGGAAGTTTTACAGATAGTGATGGGCGGTTTACGTTTGCAAATATTCTCCAGTTGTTCCAAGAGCAAGCCATTCTCGATGCTTATTGGTTAAGTATCCGTATCAGTGCAGCTACTGCGGTGGGTGGCGGAATATTTGGCTTTCTGCTGGCATATTCCGTAACAGTTGGCGGTTTGCCAAAACCCTTAAGATCTGCATTGATTACTTTTTCAGGTGTTGCATCCAACTTTGCCGGTGTTCCGCTGGCGTTTGCGTTCATTGCCACGCTTGGGCGCACAGGTTTTGTTACTGCGCTTATCAAGGAATTGTTCGGTGTAAATTTATATCAACAAACAGATTTCGATCTGTATAGTTTTTGGGGATTGAGTCTGACTTATATGTACTTTCAGTTCCCGTTGATGGTATTGATCATGGCACCTGCATTGGATGGGTTAAAGCGGGAATGGCGTGAGGCTGCAGAAAATTTAGGCGCAAGCACTTTTCAGTACTGGAGGAAGGTTGCTTTCCCGGTTTTACTTCCATCCATTCTTGGTTCCATGATCCTGTTATTTGGTAATGCGTTTGGTGCATATGCCACTGCATATGCTCTAACAGGAGGGCGTCTCGGTATCATTACTATTCAGATTGGTGCCCAGATCCGCGGAGATGTTCTTCATAATCCAGGGCTTGGTTATGCCATGGCCATGGGAATGGTAGTCGTTATGGCGATATCCTTGATGGGGTATTCCTGGCTTCAGAAACAATCGGAAAGGTGGCTGCGATGAACATACTCTCTAAGATACGTCAGATTCCATTTTGGAGTTGGTTTTGGTTTATTTTAGGCGCCTTGTATTTTCTTTTGCCATTATATGCGACCGTAAATTTTTCCCTCCGCATGGAAAGAGATGTGATTGGGTTTAAGGCGTATATACGAGCATTTGAAGATCCGGAATTTCTCGAGACTTTCTTGTATTCCAATATGCTGGCGCTTTTGACCATTGTAGCAAGCATTATTCTTATCGTTCCAACTGCTTATTGGATCCGCTTGCGTTTACCGGAAGCCCGCCGAATTGTTGAGTTTATTACACTCCTGCCGTTCGTCGTACCAGCGATTATTCTGGTATTTGGTTTGATCCGTATTTACAGTTCTCCGATAAAAATCCCATTTACAGAAATAAAGTTGTTTCAACCATTAACAACATTCGAAGTCGGCACGGATATTTTGATTATTGCAGGGTATGTTGTTTTGGGTTTGCCCTATATGTACCGCTCTGTAGATACGGGCATGCGTACTGTGGATGTGCGAACCCTGACCGAGGCAGCTCAAAGCCTTGGAGCGAGCTGGTTTACGATCATTTTGCGGGTGATTCTGCCGAATATTCGTGCGGCTTTGTTGAGTGGCGCCTTGCTTACCTTCGCGATTGTCGTTGGTGAAGTGACCCTTGCTTCTTTTCTCGGCGTCCCTGCTTTTGGACCATACCTTTTCCTGCTTGGACAGCACCGTGCTTATGAGCCTGCTGCACTTTCGTTTGCCAGTTTCCTCATGACCTGGCTTGCCATGGGGCTTATACAGATGTTTACGGGCGGTCAAGGGCAGACCGCTGGTACGCACTAAAATCTATTTGCGGAGAATTCTCAATGTCTTATTTAACCCTCTCGAAAATTACCAAGCAATTCGGCGATACTGTTGTTGTAGATGATTTCAGTTTGGAAATTGCCAAAGGCGAATTTGTTTCGTTTCTGGGTCCGTCAGGCTGCGGAAAGACTACGACCCTGCGAATGGTGGCGGGTTTTGAAATCCCCTCGTCAGGAAAGATCATATTGGATGGGGCGGATATTACGGATAAAGCGCCCAATCAGCGTAACGTCGGTATGATCTTCCAGTCCTATGCCTTGTTTCCGAATATGACCGTTGCGCAGAATATTGGCTTTGGCTTAAGTGTTCGCAAAGAGTCGAAAGAGATCATCAAACAACGTATTGATGAAATGATCGCCCTGATCAACCTCGAAAAACATGCAAACAAATACCCCTACCAACTTTCAGGCGGGCAGCAGCAACGTGTCTCCCTGGCGCGTGCGCTTGCCATTCATCCGCAAGTACTTTTGCTCGATGAACCGCTCTCTGCATTGGATGCCAAGATCCGGGTCTCTTTGCGAGCCGAAATTCGGGCTATTCAGAAGAAATTAGGCATTACCGCCATATTTGTGACTCATGACCAGGAAGAGGCACTTTCGATCTCTGACCGTATCGTAGTCATGAATGTAGGGCTGATGGAACAAGTAGGGACTCCTTTCGAAATTTATAACTTCCCGCAGACTCAGTTTGTGGCAAACTTTGTGGGGTCACTTAATACTGCCAGTGCTGAAGTGTCTGACCCTGCAAGTGGTCTCTTGACCGTTGATGGCGTTCAGTTTATTACTGCGTCTGATATCAAATCCCGCAAAAAGGGAGATGCGATCCGTGTTTCCGTCCGCCCGGAACGCTTCAGCTTTGTATCTGAACAGAAAAAGGATAATGTCCTCGACTGTACCATTGAGAATATTACCTTCCTTGGGGCGGTTGTACGCATCCAGGTGAAGATCGGAAACGCCAAGTTCAATATGGATACCTTCAACAATCCCTTCCTGGAACTGCCCAAGATCGGCTCTAAGCAGCAGGTGACCTGCTCAAAGGAAGCAGTTCTGGTTCTGGAAGAATAATCTCTCTGCATGGAAAATAGGAAGTCTTCAAGACTTCCTATTTTTTTATTGAGGTAATCATGAACAAAGTCATTCTTGTTTTATCTGATGCTTTGCGCTACGACACGGCGATCGCTAATATGGGTTATCTTGGGCACCTCGTGGAATACAAGAAAGCCAGTTTGTATAAGATCATTGGCGAGTTGCCGAGCATGTCTCGCCCAATGTATGAGAGCATCCACACCGGGACGCCTTCCAGCGAGAATGGCATTGTTGCTAATTCGATTGTGAGACTCTCCAATCAGCCGAATGTCTTTCGCAAGATACGAGAAGCAGGTAAAGTGACTGCTGCCGCGGCGTATTACTGGTATTCTGAACTATACAATCGCGCTCCCTATGATGCTATCGACGACAGGGAAGTGGACGACGCTTCACTCAACATCCAACACGGACGTTTTTACACGCAGGATGAATACCCCGACATTGAGCTTTTTAACACCGCTGCACACCTCGTCCGTAAGTATTCACCTGATTATCTTTTACTTCACCCCATGGGCATGGACTATCATGGCGAGACCTACGGCTCTGATACGAAGGAATATCGTAATCACGCCATTTACCAGGATTCAAAACTCGCGCCGCTTCTCATGGAATGGCGCGAGCATGGATACACAATTTTCGTAACGGGCGATCATGGCATAAATGCCGATGGGGGACATGGCGGCACCACGCCCGAGCAGAGAGACGTTCCCTTTTTGTGATTCAGCCGTCCTTAAGGGAAGAGGCGATACGGGTCAGGTCATCTCACTTTGCAGATCGCACCCACAGTGTTGGATCTGCTAGATGTCCCCATCCCATCCACGATGAAGCGCGAGCCTTTATTCCTCGACTAATGCCTTGACCAGTTCGCGGTTGAAATCGGGAATATCCGCCACCACCCGCCCCCAAACCTGGTTGCCCTCTCGAAATGCAGCTTCATCTGCCCAGACCCCGCCGACATTTTCAAGATCATCCTTGATGCCGGTCGAGCCGGTAACGCGTTGACCTTTTTTGATGATGCCCGCTGAGATGGCAATGGAACCGCCGTGACAGATGATGCCAATAATTTTATTAGCATCACTCATTTCTTTGACAAGTTTTTTAACCACATCATATCTGCGGACTTTATCAGGAGCCCAGCCGCCGGGCAAAATGATCGCAAAAAGTTCACTGGCTTTCAGATCTTCGATCATTGCGTCGGGCGTGATGACCAGACCATTCTTGCCGCGCACGGGTTTGAGGTCGAGTCCGGCACTCAATACTTTTGCGCCTTCTTCTTGTAAGCGCATCACGGGCACATAGTATTCAAGGTCTTCGACCCCTTCCGCAACCAATGTGACAATCGTTTTATTTTTTAATCTCATATCATCCTCTCACTTGAATAAAGCTTCAAATCGCGCACCGCTTTTGATCATGTCTTCCTGTTCTTGCTCGTTGAGCGGAGTAAAGTTCTCACACGCCTGAATGACCATCGGCAGGATGTTGATATCCCCAGCCGTGCAAACCCCAGTGACATCATAGGAAAGTACGTACTTGTACTCCCGCGTTGATCTCATCCATCTTATCGAAGGGTTCATACCAGGTGGTGGCAGTTGGGTTTATCACCCCACGGACCTTTTGTGATCGATTTAATGATCATGGTGCCAACATCTTTTGCTTTGCAGGTGGAGATCAATTCTTCAGTGAGTTCTGCGGTATTCGGGCATTGCCATTTGAAAGAAATTTATTGGGAAGAGAACAGAGTTCAAATCAAAGCGACGCAGGGCTTCGAGATAGATCTTCGGCGCATCCACCCCATGACCAGTAATGCCGATGTATTTTGTTAGCCCTTGTTCGCGGGCTGCCACCACTGCTTCGATGGCTCCGTCTTTGGCAAAGATGGCATCCAGTTCGTCCATGGTCGTGATGGCGTGGCATTGATACAAGTCAAAAGAATCGGTATGCAAACGTTCGAGCGACTCGTGCATTTCACGCCATGCGCCTTCTTTTGTACGTTCCATGGTCTTGCAACCGAGGAAAAAACGCCCGCGCTCGGTCTTCATCCACGGACCAACGCGCAACTCAGCCTGCCCATAGGATGGGGCGATGTCAATATGATTGATCCCTGCC
>NZ_JADJDD010000016.1:0-65936 GCF_016702885.1 Candidatus Villigracilis vicinus | reverse complement strand
CAACAGACGGATGATCTCCAACTGTTGTCGTTCGCCCACGGTCAGGGCATCTACATAATTATCGGGGTCAAGGGAAAAATCGAACTGTGTGGCAAGATTCGTGAAATCCTGCCGGGCAGAGGCGCGATTCGGAAAAAGACCACCCGAACGCCCCAGCAAAAAATTATCAAGAACGCGCATGGGCGGAAAATCCAGCGGGTCTTGATGCAACATACCCACGCCAACATGGATCGCATCAGCGAGATTGAATAACGACGGATTTACGATCGAGGATAATCTCGCCGCCAGGGTCGGCTTGGATAAAGCCGGAGAGGACTTTCATCAACGTGCTTTTGCCTGCCCGTTCTCACCCAGAATTCCCTGGATCGTTCCAGACTGAATGACGAGGTTGATACCCTTATTCGCGTACGTCTTGCCAAAGTGCTTGTGAATGTTCTTAAGTTCGACGTTCATGGTCGGTGCGGGTCCTCCATGATGATTAATGAATGTAGGGGCGAGGAAACCTCGCCCCTACAAAGGGAACTACGTTATTCGGCTGCGCTCAAGCCTTCCATGCCTTCGAGCAGCTGAGGCAGATACCAGATCTGCTGGTCAGTGGCAGCTTCGCCGTCCGCGAGGTAGGCGGTGCCATCCTGCAAGTTGACGGGACCAGACCACAGGTTCAGCCCACCAGCGAGTTCGGTGATGAATTCATCCAACACGGCGGCGTCATCTTCAGCCAATGCGGGACCCTTCTCAAAGCCAACAATGGAAGTATCGGGGTTGTTGATATCAGCCCAATCAGGACTTGCCCAAAGGAACTGAGAAGACCATGAACCATCCTGAGCGGAGGTAATTGCCTTCACGTACTCCGGACCCCAATTGAAGTACGGAACACCGATACAAACTTCGGGAGCGGCTTCACAAGCAGCTACATAGTCATATGCAACGCCAGAGACATTCTTGCCTTCAGCCTTGAGTTTCGCGGCTTCGCCAAGGTTGACGGGGTTATCAATACCGGAGATAACCACATCGTAATCGGTGGTTAGAAGTCATTGGAAACCTGAACGGGGTCGAGGGTCACGCCAGGGATGTTGAACCAGAAGCCGATCCAGGTAACTTTGAATTCGAGGGAAGCGGGATCACCACCAGCCTTCTCATGGCAATACTTCGCGCCAAGGTAGGCAGAAACTGCCAAGCGGCGGGTTTCATCGTTGATCAACGGTCCAAGATAACCGATCTTATGGGTCTCGGAAGCAGAGCGGCGGCACAACCAGCCATCATCTTGCCGTATTCCATGCGTCCCATGATATTGGTCAGGTTCGGCATGGCTTCAAACGCCTTGCCATCGGACCAGACCTGATCGCCGGAAGCCATGATGACATAAACATCAGGGTGAGCTTTGGCAAAGTGGTGGAAGCATCTTTCATATCATCCGAATTGAAGATGACAAGTTTCGCACCTTGGGCAACCAATTCTTCAGCGAGCTGGTCAGGGGTGGTACCAGGGCGGTCGGCGGGGTTGACCTTGTCCAAATACAACATGGTCGCGCCAAGGTTTTCTTCCACATACTTACCGGCTTCATAGTGAGCCTGGCTCCAGCCATTGTCGTTGTACGGACCAACGAGCAGCATACCGAAAACGAAAGGTTCGGCAGCAGCAGCTTCAGTGGCGGCAGGTGCCTCAGTGGCAGCAGCAGCGGCTTCAGTGGCGGCAGGCGCCTCTTCAGTCGCAGCAGGCTGACCACCACAGGCGGACAGAACGAGCATCAGTGCCAACGCCAAAACGGCGAGGCGGGCAAATAAATTACGCATACTTCTTCTCCTTTTGAAATATATTTGTCTGACAAGCCAAGTGAGGTGAAATTCTACGAAACCTTCACTAAGTTGTCTAAACAATTTTACCAAACTAATTCACTCGTGAAGAAAGTAACAACGCATTTTTAAGGTAAGCATCCAAATTCGTTTTGAACATCACTTATCACAGAAATTTGCTCTTGCGTACCTTCGGTCTGTCGCTCGATACGCGCCCATAAATTACACAATAACGGACCAACATAATTTTTTGAGATCTTGTACGTATCTTTCGATAATTCTACCGCTTTTTTCCAATCACCTTTATGAGCGTACCCTTCGATGAACACGAACCATTCCAGCGGGTCGTTAGGGTAATCGCTCAGCGAGAACGCCACATCGCCCAAACGGGTAACAGTTTCCCAATCCCCTTTTTGACGTGCCAACTCAGCCTGCTCAAAATAATAACACCAATCCGGCTCCTGCGCGCCTCCATAAAACTGACGAGGTAACTGGTTCTGTTTCTCAAGCAGGATCACACTCTGATTCGAAGCCCATACCGCATCGCGCACCGCCGGGGAAAGTAGACGATTATCCACTTCCACTTCCGGGTCGATTACGCGAAAACAACCTGGGGGCTCAAAATTGACAACGAGAATATTATCAGTGTTGCCATGAAAGGTCGGACCAATGTAATACAACTGGTGCGGCTGTCCAGGGTCCAGGCTGGGCAGGGTTTTGCCAACACGAATGGATGCAAAATAAAGCATCACATTCATTTCACCGGGCGGGCTATATATCCAGTTTAATGGGCCCGTCAATGAATTATCAGAGTAATATGTCACTGGAATGTCATTGGAAAGCAAGATCGTGCCCTTCGCCAAGCCCGGAATGCGCTCACTCATTTGTGTGAAGAGTTCCTGCTGCGTTAGCCAGTCACTGCGATACACCTCTTCAAGTTGGAAATGACGACTGCCAGCAAAGCCGACCAACAGTGCAAGCAGGATCATTTGTGTACGCGGGGTCCTGATCAGTGCGATCACGCTTGCCAGCAAAATGCTTGAGCCAAGCATAAAGGGCAGCATAAAACGATCCAACGAGAAATTGAACTGCGGCACAACGCCGATCAACCAGACCGACCCGCCAGAGAGACCCCAGAAGACCAAGCCGATCCAACCGGCTTGTTTGGCGAAATCCATTCCGCTGGCATCCTCTGCCTGGAACGCGAAGAGATAGGTTCCAGTGAAGAGAACGCTCAAGAATAACAGGACCAACATCAAAGACAGAGTGAGCGGTCCGAAATCAGTCATCCCAATGGTGAGAATGGGCAAGAGCCAGGCTTCGAACACAGTCCGCCAAAAGCTCAAGAGGATCTGGTTGAAGAAGAACACGAGCCCGGTGAAAAAGTCCGCTTTTAATTTATCGAGCAGGACATAGGGATAACTGGCATTTTGGAATTGAAAAAAGAACATTCTCCAGAAAGTGACGCCCAGAAAAATGGTAAAGTACGGTAGGAAGTATAGAATTGCCTTCTTTGTCCGTTCTTTAAAATTGCCTGGCAGGAGTTGAAAAAAGATGAACAGCCGCCCAAATTCCAGGAAGTAAAAATACTCCATCGTCAACAAGTTGACAGCAGCAAGCAGGTATGAAGCTATGAAGTACAACCAACGCCGCTTCTCGTCTTTGACGGCAAGGATGGAAAAGTAAATGGAAAGCAAAAACGCCGAGAGCACAATATAAAAATGGCTGTACATCAAAGCGATGAATTGCTGTCCCATGCCGGGGTGAACTAGAAAGAGTAAACTAGCCCACAAGGCGGGTTTGGGATGTGCCGGGTAAAGTTCCCGCAGGATCTTCCATAATAAGACCGCTGTTACCCAACGCAGGAGGATGGCAAAAAGTTGCCAGATCCACGGGTTGGGTCCGATGATCGGCAAGGTCAATTGATAGATCATCCCCCAAAACGGACGGCTGGTGGTAAAGGTTTTTGTCAACATGGCTGGACCCAGCCGGTAATAGATCCACGCCCAGGGGAATTCATCCCAATAAAAGCCACGTTGCCAAAAGAACAAGGCATAAGTAAAAACGGCAATAAACAGCAGGAACCAAACCGTACTACGCGGTGTAAAGGTGATGGAATTCAGACGGTTGGTAATTTTTTTCATGAAATCAATACAGACGTAGGTCACGCTGCTAGCGTGACCTATAGTTTACGGAACGATTCGAGTTCCTGTTTCGCCTTTCAATGCACGCCCAATGCTTTCGGGGTTGGTGATGAGAGCTTCCTTGCCGCCATTTTCAAGGTACCAGATGGCTGCTTGAATTTTCGGAGCCATTGAGCCCTTGGCGAAGTGCTTGCCTTCTTCAAGATAAGCCTTGGCTTCTGCCACGGTCATCTTTTCAAGCCATTTTTGTTCTGGTTTGCCAAAATTTATGGCTACACGCTCAACCGCTGTGGCAATCAGGAATAGATCAGCTTTTGGGGCTTGAGCAAGCAGAGAGGATGCAAAGTCTTTATCGATGACGGCTGCAGTACCAACAAGCTCGCCGTCGCCGCGGTCAATCACGGGGATTCCGCCGCCGCCAACCGTGATCACGATCTGTCCGGCGTCGATCAATGTTTTGACGGCATCAAATTCAACGATCTCTTTGGGCAATGGAGAAGCCACCACCCGCCTCCAGCCACGTCCGGCATCTTCGACCACAGACCAACCCATTTCTTTTTCACGGCGTTTGGCTTCGGCTTCATCCATGAAAGAGCCGATGGGCTTGGTGGGCTTGCTAAATGCCGTGTCGTTTTTGTCGACCAGCATTTGGGTGACGACCGTTGCAGCTTTTCGGTTGACCTTGCGTTTAAAGAATTCATTTCGGAGTGCCTGCTGGAATTCGTACCCGATCGCGCCTTGCGAATCAGCACCGCAGACATCCAACGGGACTTCATGCATTCCTTCAGCTTTGGCTGCGATCTCTGAACGGCGAAGAATAAACCCCACCTGCGGTCCATTGCCGTGTCCGATGGCAAGATTCCAGCCTGCTTCGATCATATCGACGAGATGGATGGATGTCTCGCGCAGGGCGGTTTCCTGATCTTCCACACTGACATGCTTATCGTCTTTTATCAACGCATTGCCGCCTACTGCAACGACTGCGAGTTTGGTCATTTTATCTCCTGGTCTTTTCGTATTTTTGGCTTCGGTTTACTGGTCGCCTGACTCAAGTCTTTATGCCCAAGCGACCAGTAAACCATGCGACTAAGCGACTAATTAGCTCATCGTGAGAGCCATGACCGCTTTCTGGGCATGCAGGCGGTTTTCGGCTTCATCGTACACAACGGAATGCGGGCCATCGATCACGCCATCGGTCACTTCGAGTCCGCGGTCGGCGGGCAGACAGTGCATATAGATGGAGTCATCCTTGGTCAGCTTCATGCGGCGTTCATCAGTGATCCAGTCTTTGTATTTATCAATGAGCGCCTTGCCTTCTTCTTTGCCGGTAGTGGTAAGCATGGGTCCCCAGCTCTTGGGGTAGACCACATCGGCATCCTTGAAGGCTTCATCCATGTTATCGGTGACGTCAAAACCAACACCGTACTTCTTGGCATTGTCTTTTGCCTGCTGCATGATCTCAGGCATGAGTTTGAACTCTGGTGGATGAGCCAACACTACATCGCAGCCAAAGCGGGTCATCTGAAGGATCAGAGATTGCGGCACCGAAATGGGCTTGGAGTAGGATGCGGCATACGCCCAAGAAACAACGACCTTTTTCTTTTTGAGGTCGCGCCCTTTCTTCTCCTGAATGGTCATCAGGTCGGCGAGGCATTGGAAAGGATGGTACACATCACATTGCATGTTGAGGATCGGCACACGGCTGGCTTTGGCGACATCGTTGATGTACTGGTTGCCAAAATTCCAATCGCATTGGCGGATGGCGATGCCATCAAAATAGCGACCGAAGATCTCGCCGATCTCTTTGGCAGTATCACCATGTGAGATCTGGGTGGTTTCGCTGTCGATGAAGGCAGCATGGCCGCCCAACTGCGCCATACCTGACTCAAATGAGCCGCGGGTGCGGGTGGAGGTAAAGAAGAACAACATGGCAAGAGTTTTGTCACGCAGTAACGCATGAGATTCACCCAATGCGCGTTTGCGTTTCAGATCCCACGCCACGTCCAATACGGTTTCGACTTCTTCTTTCGAGAAGTCGAGGTCGCCGATGAAATCACGACCACGAAAATTCGTTTGCATAATCTAGTCTCCTTATCGTTTAGTCGCTAGTCGGCTAGCTGCTAACCGGCTAGGTATTAATGAAGTTATCTTTCAATTTCCCGTAAAAGGCTCCATGGGGATCGCACCGGCTTCGAGGTCGGCACGGATGATGGAAAAGGCTTCGGAAACAGAAGCAGGCACAAAGTCGGCGAGAGGCGCAAGTCCGATACCGCCGGAGGTGTAATCGAGTTGGATCGTCCCGCCGGGCAGGTCATCTTCGGTTAATTTCTTGATCAACATAAAAACGGCTGCGTTCATGTTCTTGGTGCGACTGGTTGCCACTACCTCGGGAGCAAGGTAACGCTGATCGCTTCCGGTGGTGATGATGGGCTTACCCGCCATTTTTGCGGCATCGATCGCCCCAAGCGTGGACCCACCCGCCGCCGCATAGATAACATCCACACCATCCGCATACATTTGCGTTGCAATGGTATTTGCGTCGTCTGGCTTGGCAAAGCCGCTGAAATCATCGGTGCCGGTAATATATTCAACAACGATCTCGGCATCCGGGTTGACGTATTTCACGCCCAATTCAAAACCAAACTGAATGCGGCGAATAACGAGCACATCCGCACCGCCAAGATAGCCGACCTTGCCGTTTTCACTCATCAATGCAGATATAGCGCCTGCAAGAAAATCACCTTCGAGTTCGCTGAACGTGACCGAGGTCACATTCTCGCCTTCAGCCGTAGAGTCGACAATGGCAAATTTTGTTTTGGGAAATTCTTTCGCCACCGCAGTAATGGCGTTTGAATTTTCTGAGCCGATCCCGATGATAAGGGAATATCCATCCTGTGCCGCCTGCCGGACATTGGACTCGACGGTTTCTTCGGCATAATCGAAGGTTGCCACTTCCACACCCAGATCTTGCGCGGCTTTTTGCAACCCTTCATTGGCGCTATCGTTGAACGCCTTGTCACCCAATCCACCGCGTGCAAGCATGAGGGCAACCTTTGGCTTGGGTGCTGTACCGCAAGCTGAGACCAGTGCAGCGAAAATGAACAGAACGTTTAAAACTTTTTTCACACGATCTCCTTATCAAGCCTTTACACGTAATACTTCGCCGCTTACGAATCTGCCAGCATCCCAAAAGAGCCGGGCGCCTTCGCAATAATCAACCGATTCGCCCCATGTGGAAAAATCCACTTCAGGCAGGCAGGCAACGACGCCCAACTCCACCACGCCGCCATGATTGATCACAAGCGCCGAGCCGCCTTGAGGCACTCGTTCCAAAATACCCAGGTAGTAATCCATCAATCGAAAGGCGTATTGACTTGCAGCCCCCTCCTGCTTGATGATCTCTGAGTAATGGAAATACGGCATGGGCCAGGGGGCTTCTCGTTCGACTGCGCCGCCATAGGTATTCATAAGTTCGTTCTGTTCTGTAACAGCGAACCCCATGGCGACCGCAGTCTCGAATGCACGCGTCAAGGCGGATGTGGCAACAAAATTAAAGGGACCGATTCCCTGCCCAACCTTCTGCGCCAACTCAATTCCGCTTTGGCTCAAATGGTCTCCGCCCGCAGAACGGATGGAATGACGTCGTACCTCTAAAATCTTCATCGCCGTATTTTTTACTTGATCAGTCCTGGCAGAACCGCGTAGAACTCAGTAGCCTTGACAACTTCATCAAGTGAAACAGAGTCGTTTACAGTGTGGGCGGTCTCTTCATCACCAGGACCAAAACCAATGGAAGGAATGCCAGCCTTGCCAGCCCAGTAGATACCGTTCGTGGAGAAGTTCCATTTGCTGGGTTTCGCCTCAGGCAAACCGATGAGCTTGCGGGCTTCCTGCCCAGCCTGAACCAACGGATGAGATTCTTCGTATGCCCAGGCAGGGAAATATTTATCGACCGGGAAAACAAAGCCGGTGTAGGAAGGTTCATCGTAGAACAGTTCCTCCACTTTGACCGAGTCCTTGAATTCGGCAGGGATCAGATCTTCGACCTGCTTCTTAACCGCTTCTTTGGTTTCGCCGAAGGTCATGCGGCGGTCGATGTAAATAATGGCTTCATCCGGCACAGCATTAATGGACGGGGTCTTGACATGCATATCGCTGACGGTGATCTTGCCGTGACCCAGGAATTCATGGTCACCCAGTTTCGGTTCCAGATCGCGGATGCCGGCAATGATCGGGAGTAGTTTGTAAATGGCATTATCGCCAAGATGGTTGGACGCCGCATGTGCGGATTTCCCCTTGGCAGTGACCTTCATCTCAAGACGTCCTTTATGACCGCGATAGACCAGCATCTTGGTCGGTTCGCCAATGACGACGAAGTCAGGCTTGATCTTCGGGTCTACTTCAACGAAAGTATTTGGGGCGATGCCATCACACCATTCTTCCATGTTGCCAAAGTAATACGCCGTCCAGCCGTCGAGCAGACCAAGGTCACGCGCTATGGCGAGTCCATAGATCATGCCGGGAGTGCTGTTCTTTTCATCGCAAGCACCGCGGGCATAAAGAATCCCGTTCTCAACCTTGCCGACAAACGGGTCCCACTGCCAGGAAGCGGGGTCACCGATACCCACCGTATCGATATGCGAGTCAAAGACAATGACTTTTTTGCCGTTACCGATGCGTCCAATGGTATTGCCCATCTTGTCGTAACGGATCTCATCAAAGCCAAGCTTTTTCATTTCTTCCTGAATACGTTTGCCAACTTCACCGATCTGCGATTCCATGGATGGAATGGCGACGATGTCACGCATGAATTTAATAATATCTTCACGGGCTGCTTCCACACGCTTTTGAATTTCTTTGGTTTTATCTGTCATGATTTTCTCCTTGGTTTGCCACAGCGGGTTTTCAACCCGCAAAATTTATGATCGAAAGTTCCGGCTTACCCGCCGCCCACTCGCCGTACAATGTGGAAGTGGAAATATCCCGGAATGAAATAACTTAACGAATAATCCATGACCTTACCCTCGGAATTGAACAACTGGGCATGGAAATGCAGCAATACATCCCCGCGCTGGATCTCCATAGGCTTTGCCACATCCGCTGTGGCACCGATCGCGCTGACATTGGCTCGAGAAGTCGCCAACGGCTCGCCGCGTTCCAGCAAAAAGTCCAACACGGAGCCGTGGAAATCTGAAGGCAGGTCTTTCAAATGCAATATCTCCTCCGGCAGGATATCCACCAGATACGCCACCGGGCGATTCTCTGCGCGGATCACACGACGGACGCGAGTCAACTTTGCCCCTACGGCAACCTCCAACAACGCCGCCATCTCTTCATCTGCAATGACGGTCTCCGCATTTAGATCGCTGATCGAAACTTCAAGCCCCATTCGTTTGGCGATGGTTTCCAGGCTCTCCAACACTTCAAGCCCGCTGTCCAGCGCCTGCACTTTTCCCACCACAAACGTGCCCGAACCCTGACGGCGACGGATCAAGCCCTGCGTTTCAAAGGAGCGCATCGCTTCACGCAACGTAGCGCGTGAAACCCCAAGTTGTTTTGCAAGGTCAGGTTCTGAAGGCAGCCGTTGCCCGGCGGGCGTTTTGTTGATCAATGTAGCCAGATCTGCCTGCAATCGTTGAAAAGGAAAATTTGCCATATCTACTCTCTTTTTAGCCAGATGGCTAAATACTCAGTCTTCCAGCACGGGAATAAAATCGAACTGGGTCACATCGACCAGACCCTTGTCGGAAATACGTAATTCAGGAATCACCACCAATGCCATCAGACTCAATTGCATGTTCGGGTTATTCAATTCGCTTCCGCACATCTTGAAGCCTTCCAACACGGTTGCAGCTTTCTTCGCAACCACCTCTGCGCGCTCATTAGACATCAAGCCCGCGATCTGCAGATCCACCAAACCGACCACCTTACCATCCATCACCACAACCTGACCGCCGCCGCATTTTGCCAGTTCATTCGCAGCCAGCGCCATGCTCTCATCGTCATTACCAACCACGATCATGTGATGACTATCATGCGCCACCGTTGAACCGATCGCACACTTTCTTGTGAATTCAAAACCACTCACCAAGCCAACAGTAACTTTGCCTGTTGCGCGGTGACGTTCAACCAGCGCGATCTTCGCCAGGTCGCGTTTGATATCTGCTTTGACTTCGCCATTCTCCGCCTTGACCTTCATGCGTAGATGACGGGTCGGCGCCTGATTCTCGATCACGCCGATGACATGCGCCTCAACCTCCGCGCCGTGAGCGGCTCTTGTCCGAAGGATAAAATCTTCAACTGTGAGTTTTCTCTTCACCTTTACAGACTTGGTCGCCCATTGGGGATATTTCACCACTGGCAGTTTGACCTGCCATTCCCCCATTTTCAGCAATGATCTGTCCTCTGGCAATGACCATATCCGCTTTGAAATTCATCAGGTCTTCCACAAGCAGAACATCCGCCCATCTTCCGGGGGCGATCATGCCCATCTCTTTGCTCAGCCCAAAATGCTCGGCTGTGTTGATTGTCATCATCTGGATCGCTGTCATGGGGTTCAACCCTTCGCTCACAGCGTGGCGAAGGACACGGTCCATGTGACCCTCTTCAGTTAAGGTAGCGGCGTGCGAGTCGTCGGTGCAGAGGATGAAACGGCGAGCGTCCAGCTTCTTTTCGGTAATGGCTTTAACTTGAGCAGAAACGTCGAACCAGGCAGAGCCGTAACGCAGCATCGGCTTCATTCCCTGGCGGACGCGCGCAATGGCATCTTCCATGCGGGTGCCTTCATGGTCATCTTCCGCGCCGCCAGCCACGTAACCGTGGAAGGGTAAACCGAGGTCGGGGGAAGCATAATGCCCGCCAATGGTCTTGCCTGCCGCATGCGTTGCGGACATTTCATCGAGCATCTTCTTATCGCTCATGAAGACGCCAGGGAAGTTCATCATTTCACCCAAGCCGATGATGCCCTTCCATTTCATCGCCTCGGTAACTTCTTTGGGTCCAATGGAGGAACCGGGAGTTTCCAAGCCCGGCGCAGAGGGCACACACGAGGGCATTTGTACCCACACGTGGATCGGCTGCTTCTGGGCTTCATCCACCATCAACTTGACGCCCTTGAGACCAAACACATTGGCGATCTCATGCGGGTCAATGAACATGCCGGTCGTGCCACGCACAGCCACCGCGCGGACAAACTCCGTCACTGTGACCATGCCAGATTCGACATGCATGTGAGCATCAAGCAACCCAGGGACGAGATAACGTCCCTTCGCATCGATGACCCTGGTCTTTTTGCCAATGGTATGGCTGGCATCTCTGCCTACATAAGCAATATGCCCCTGTACCACCGCAATATCAATATTTGGAATGATCTCACCGGACTGCACACTTACCCACTTGCCGCCACGAATGACCAGGTCGGCATTGGCGCGCCCCATGGCAACATCGATAAGCGCAGTGGTGAGTTTGGTGGAAGATGTCATAAAAACTCCGTTCCGGGTTAATTTGGTTGAATGTGTTCAGGTCGTGCCGGTTAACTGCCCAACAGCCTCTTGGCTGCCTTGTTATGCTTCTCGATCAGTTTGCCTTTATCAATGGTAGCAAGTTGACCTTCCTTTACAACGAACGTACCACCCACCACGGTGTAATCGACATTGACCGATTGTCCGAAAACTACCGCAGAGACGGGGTCGTGCATACCGGTGAACTCCAGTCGGTTCAAATTGACAGCGAAGAAATCGGCGCATTTGCCGGTTTCTAAACTTCCGATATCTTTTCTTCCTAAAACCGCCGCGCCGCCGCGAGTGCCGAGGTGCAGGGCTTCACGGGCGGTCATCAATTTTCGATTGGGATCATTGGAAAGGGAATAACCAGTCAAACCTTCTTTGACGCGCGATACCAGCATGGCATTGCGGACTTCTGCAAGGAGATGTGAACCGTCGTTGGAGGCGGAACCATCCACGCCTAATCCTACGTTCACGCCTGCTTTCCGGTATTCTTTGACCGGAGCGATGCCTGATGCCAAACGCATATTCGAAGTGGGACAATGCGCCACGCCGCAGTTATGTTTGACAAAGACTTTGATCTCTTCGTCATTGACCCAAACCGCATGCGCGAACCAGACATCATTCCCCACCCAGCCCACTTCTTGCATGTACCCAACCGGACGATGACCGAACATTTGCATACAGAATTGTTCTTCATCCTCGGTTTCGGCTAGATGTGTGTGGAGATGCACACCATACTGTCTCGCCAGCTTTGCAGATTGTTTCATCAAGTCTGAAGTGACACTGAACGGCGAGCACGGCGCAAGCACCACTTGAGTCATCGCCCCGGGTTTGGCGTCGTGATATTTTTCAATGAGGCGCTGTGAGTCTTTGAGAATGTTTTCTTCGGTGTCGACGACGCTATCAGGCGGCAGTCCACCTTTGGATTCGCCGAGGCTCATCGAGCCGCGAGACGCTTGCAGCCTGACCCCCACTTCGAGCGCGGCGGCAATCTCGTCGTCTAATTTTGAGCCGTTGGGAAAAAGGTAAAGGTGGTCTGAGGCGGTGGTACAGCCCGAGAGGGCGAGTTCAGAAAGGGCGGTTTGCGTCGAGGTGAAAATATCCTCAGGGTTTAATCGTGCCCAAATCGGGTAGAGTGTTTTCAACCAGTTGAAGAGATTGGCATCCTGCGCGGCAGGGACAGCACGTGTAAGGGTTTGATAAAAGTGATGATGGGTATTGACCAAACCCGGTAAGACAACGTGTCCTTTGAGGTCAAGCACTTCATCGGCAGTGGATGGAAGTTCGGATGTGGGTCCGATCTTTTCGATGAATCCGTCGCGAACAAAAATTCCGCCATCGGGAATTTCGGTTTGGCGGTCGTCCATGGTTACGATATATGCGTTTTTGATGAGGAGGGTTGTCATGGGAGTTAGTCGATTGGTCCGGTAGTTGGGTAGTCGGATAGTCTGGCAAATTGCCTGATGACTAGACTAAATTTGTCTGACAACTTCTAGTTTAGCAGAAGAGGGAATAGATGTCAAATAGATCATGTTTGAACTTCTTGTAATGAAGCGAAAGGGAACGCTCAATGATAAACTTTCATCATGCTCATTGAAAAGTGCTCAACGCCTCCTAATTCGATCCTCAATAAATATGTAAATATGCCCGGAGCCTACACAGACAGTTACCTGACTGAAATCCCTGCGCAAGTCTCCTTCTCTGATTACGTCCTTGCCTTTTACACCACGCCTCTCTTCAAAGTAGAGCGGTTGATCTTGAAGATAGTAGTGCGGAAACCATCCACAGATCAAGAAGCGCGGGAGCTCGCTGATGATACCCGCAGTCAATTCGCGGCATGGACCGTGGAAGACCGGAGTGCGAATCAGATTCTGATGTGCGATTTTGCAGGCAGCACCCGTTCATGGCTGATGAGCATTCAAACTGAAAACGGCACGCGCCTATACTTTGGGTCGGCTGTAGTTCCACAGCACAGATCAAAAGATGGCGGACCATCGCTTGGATTCGTTTTTCGAGTCTTGCTGGGGTTTCATAAGATCTACTCGGTTTTACTACTCTCTTCAGCCAGAACCAGATTGCTGTATAGATAATAAGTGTTTGTCTACGCAGCGTTTATAGTGGGAATGTGTGTTATGCTGAATATGCAAGAAATAACTGGATCTCTGCGCAACCGTGGCCGCCGACCCTTTTATAGGGTGGGCGGTCATTTTATTTCCGGCAATGCCGGGCGTGTGCCCTTTTGGGTAGAAAGCAGGAACAAATGGATATTCGAATTTATGTAGGTAATCTCAACAAGTCCACCACACAAGAGGAAATCAAAACCCTCTTTGCACAGGCAGGTACTATCTCTTCGGTCGAGGTCGTCATGGATAAAAGCACAGGCTTATCGAAAGGCTTTGCCTTCGTTGCCATGGCAGATCAAGCCGAAGCCGACAAGGCAGTCAGTATGTTCAACGCTCATGTCTTGGGCGAAAACACGCTCAAGGTTAATATCGCCAAACCTCGCACAGAAGCCGCACACGCCTAAACACTTCCACTGAACATCAAATCCGTCCCTGCTCTAACAAACGGATTCTCCAAGCCTCTCCTGAACAGGAGAGGCTTTTTTTCCACCTATTGGGTGATAGGAACTGCACGTTACTATGAATATAGTTTTTCAAAAGGAGTTTATTCATGAAAAGTGGCATCTGTCCCAAATGCAATTCAACCGAAATTCTCAGCCAACTTCCCCTGCACGGTGGCGAAGGACACCCACCCTATGTGGATATCGTCCAACCGGAGCCGCCCAACCGTCCTTTTATATGGTTGGCGCAAAGCGAACAAAGTCAGTTCACAGCGTATATTTGCGGCGCATGCGGCTACACTGAATTCTATGCGGTTCGATACCAAGCCTTGAACGAAGGGTACAAAAAAGGGTTTAAAAGTAGATGGTAGCGCGGTAACGTTTCTACTTCCTTTTTTTCATGGCGGCATAACGCGAAACAAGATGCACCCACCAGGGCGACAACTTTGTTTTGACCTTCGCCTGCCGGATGACCTTTCGCATCTCATCTGGACCTTGAAATGGATCCAGCACCAGAACAGAGGTCGCCACTTCGAACGCGCCATGCGCATCTGACCCGACAGTGCCAGGCAGATCATATTTCTCGGCAAACGCCCTGGCTTGGTGATTAAAATGCGGGTCCATGCAGCGCGAGTTAAATACTTCAATCGCATCTACATGGGGGACGATTTCCAACAAGTCTATTTCCTTCCAACCACCCTTGCGATGGGTATCATACGGATGCGACACACTGATGAACGCCCCTTGCTCCTTCAACCGTCGTATTGTCTCCTGCGGCGTCAGCCCGGCGGGAATTTCCTCCTTCACAAATGCAGCAAGGATCTCCCCTTTGGTGGTCATGATCTCCTCGCCCACGATGATCAGTTCCGGGTCCAGTGCTTGAGCCGCCCGTGCTCCGGCAATCGAGTTGTGGTCAGTAATGACGAGGCGATCCAGACCTTTTTTCCGCGCCATGAGAATCAGGTCCTCAGGCTTGGTCAAAGAGTCTTTCGATGCGTTGGTATGGCAATGAAATTCTAGAGTAATCATATCCAAATCCGGGACGATTGGCACTTGAATCGTCCATGCAATTCTTATATACTAATATTCAGTTTCTCTGGGCGGCATAAAAAAACATCAATGCCCATATCGTCACCGTTTCGAACGGCCTTACATCAACGAGGACTCCATGGTTGGAAATATCAACAACGAATTTGACCCCATCGCCTTATGGGTTTTATTAATGCTGTCTGGTGGGCAGCGTTTTACCGCCCACGAACTCTCCAGACTTCCAGATCGACCCAATGGCAATCTTTGGGCAGCCTTGCAAACCCTACTAGACAGGCAGTTCATCAAGAGCGAAAAAGGGAAATTCATCATTGCCACAGCAGGCATTGAATTTCTGGCATTACGAGGGGTCATTGCGGCCGAACCCGAAGATGAACCCGAGCGCAAAGATTTTATCAAGAAAATCCGTCCGCCTTTTTTCTCTTCTTTTAATGAATTCTTTGTCTGGATCGCAATGCCGCTGATCCTGCTCATCCCGGCTTTTGCCTTTGCTTCAGCAGCAACAGCTGGCTATTATTTTATCTCGTTGGATAAAAAGATCGCCCAGATCTCAGTCTGGGTTCTGTACTTTGCCATTGTCATTTTATATGTATGGCTCTCACATCATCATGTGATGGAAAATGAACGGCTGGTCATTTTTCGTGGAGGCAAAGCCATCGGCAAAAAAGGACCCGGTCTCGTCTTCATTTTGCCTTTGATCGATAACCCCAAAAAGGTGGATGTTCGCGAACGTTCACAGGAGATCAAAAAGGAGCCCTGCATCACGCAAGACAGAATCCTGGCGAATGCTGGTTTCTATATTTCGTGGCACATCGACGACCCCACTCCAAGCCTGACGAAGGTATCCAAAGTGGACGAGTCAATGTCGCTGCTTAGCACCGCTGTTTTGCGTGCTACCATCGCAGAATTCACAATGGAAAACGCTATGGAAAGAAGGCGCGCCCTGAATGCACTCATCCGCAGCCGCATCGAACACAAAGCAACGGAATGGGGTGTGGAAATCAATAATACTGAGCTTCGCGAATTAACGCCGCCTGACGGTGTGATGAAACACATCGAAAATCTCTTCACTGCCAACTTGGAAAGTGAAGCCAGTCTCGTAAAATCTGATGCAAAAGTCCGCTCGTTGCGAGACTTCCTGACCATTGGCGAAGGCATGGCAAGGAATCCCATCGCTTTTAATTTGAAATATCTTGATACGCTTGAACGGATCGGCGAGGGCGCATCCACCAAATACATTATCCCCATGGAGTTCTTTAACTTCCTTCGAGATTTTGCCCAAGCTCAAGGCGGGCGCAATGGCGATAGCAATCACGGAAACGGCAATAATCCACCCGGACCATTGCCGCCTGGTGGATCTGTTCAATAAAATAATTATTTAATTTAAGCTAAAATCTATCTGGAGTTGCTTCGAAGTCTTTGAATGTCTTCAGGTGCAAGAAAGCTTTCCGGATTAACACCTACTGCCAATGCCACGCTCGAAAGCGCAGCCGCAAACCCAACTCTATAATTATCATCATCAGTTCGCTGTGTACCATTCGCTGCAGACGCAAAATATATACTCATTAATGTTCTGGCTATATCGTCGCGAAACCAGGGTTTAATATCGTTAGATGACATGTTTTTATCTTTCTCCTTGGCGTTACATAATGCAGTTTGAAATAATATGTGGGTATAAAGATATTTAGTGAAATAACAAAGCGGTGCGTATTTTACTCCACAGATGTCAAAGTGGAGCGTTTACAATCAATTTACAACAGTCAGGTGAGAATATTCACATTTATTGACGTGAGTGCCAAAGATGCGGACGAAAACAGGCTTTTGACAGGGGTCTTTTGGGGGATGGAATTCAAACCATATTGAAACAATTCCGACTGCCACATTCTCCAATTTTGATTTAGAATCGCCCGACAATGAAACGCGCCTTTAGCGGAATCGGTTCTTTTTTGCAGACGCCTTTTGGCGTGTTATTCATGATCACGGTCGTTTTCCACGGCTTGTTATGGGCACTCGGGCTTGAGTATTCCGTTATCACGCTTGCCCTAGCCGGGTTCATCCTGATCGTGGATATTTTCGCCACATTCTATCTGATCGACAAGCTCATCTACTTCTTTTCACAATTTATCCTGCCTGTGCAGACCCCGAAAGACCGACAGGAGATCTACTCACGTGTCAGCGGATTTGACGGCAGCCGTGGTCCGATCCTGTTCGTCAAGAATGGACGGGTGATCAAGCATGAAGGTGAGACCGATAAAAAAGGTCCGGGAGTGATCGTGCTGGATAGTGCCAGCGCCATCGTCATGCAGACCGAAACAGAAATCACTGGCGCATCGGGTCCGGGCATCCGTTTTACAAAGGGGCGGGAAAAGATCGCCCGCAACGAAGGTGTGGATCTGCGCGCGCAATGGCAGTTCATCGGTCCGTTGACAAGCGACCAACCCTTCCTGAATCCGGTTCCGATCTCCGACCCGAAAAAATATAATGAAACACAAGGTCGCCGCCAGCAGACTGCGGGGCTTACCCGTGACGGGTTCGAAATATCCCCCACCATTAGTATTAAATTCCGCATTAAACAACCAGAAACGAAGGGACCCTCCGAAAGCGGCGTGGTCTCGCAATATGGCTATAATGCCGCCGCCGTACTCAGCGCCGTAACACGCGAAGTGATCGAGCTGGGCACGGCAGAGAACAAACGCACCCGCATGGATTGGCACCGCCTGCCTGCGCATCTGGTCGTGAATCTGTGGCGCGAATATGTGCGCAAGTTCAAACTGGAAGACCTTTTCAAAGCAGAAGGCGTCAGCGGCTTGCAAACCATTGAAGAGATGATCAACCGTCGGGTAAAACGACCCGAAGTCGTCGCCATGGACGATACCGGTTTGCCCACGGGTGAAGCGCTCGTCAGTCTTGAATACCATCAACTCCTTGACCGCGGGCTGGAGATCATGGATGTTCGTATCCATAACGTCTTGTTCGATCCCGCCATTGAAGAACAAACCATCAAGAACTGGAGTGCCGAGTGGACCAAGATCGCCAAGCGCGAAGAAGACTTGTTGAATGAGCGCGAAAAATTGATCGAGACTGCCGCACGTAATGAAGCCATCAAACGTTTCGCGAAGATCGCTTCGCAAAAATTCGAGAACCCGATCTCCACCCCAGAAGATATTTTTACCACTCTGCAAAACCTGATGGAGCCAGTAAAAGAAACCATCCTGATCGAAAGCCGCGCCAACAGCCAAATGGAAGCAGAGATCAAAAAGCTTGAAGATGTCTGGAAATGGCTGCTGGTCAGCAAACTGGATACAACGTTGAGCCGCGAAGAGGATGAGTCATGAAGCAACTCCGCGCCCAACGTGACCAATTCATTCCGCGCCTCTTCGGGCTGACAGAAGAAAGTGTGGAATACCGCAATACGATGCGCACCTATGTGCGCCTGGCGGCATGGGTTGTGCTTAGCGGTCTGACCCTCGTGCTTTTCATCTTTCTTGCAACAGATAATATCCAGCGCGTTGCAGTGATCGGTTTAAGCATCTTTAAATACCTGCCGTTATTTGCAGTGGCATACGCACTTGCCCGCAAAAAAGCCGCCAACTATCTGGCAGATATTTTTGAGCTTGAAGATGAAGCCATTGCCGATAATTTCATTGAAGAAGTGACCTTTGGGGATGGGTCAGAGCAGATCACCATCAACGAAGGAAAAATCTCCGAAAAAGATGAACGCTCCCCCATCATCCTCATCGGCGGACCCGGTTATGTTCAAGTCAATCTGGATAGCGTTGCCCTGCTCGAACGTGTGGATGGAACACCAGAGATCATTCATCCGCGCGGCAAACCATGGAAGCTGGGCAGGTTCGAACGTATTCGAGAGATCGGCAAATATGATGAAGTGGGTAAACGCGAATACGCCATCATTAACCTGCGCGATCAATTCGTACGCGGACTTTCCGTCCGGTCGCGCACCAAAGACGGCATCCCGCTTGAAGCGCAAGATATCAAGGTGCTGTTCAGCATTCTGCGCAAACCCAAGAACGAAGCGCCGGAAAATGACCCCTATCACTTCCAGGAAAAGGCAGTCTATTCACTGGTATACGACCAGATCATCATGTCGCCTCCGCCTGCCAAGACCTCGGGTGTTTCCTTTCCATGGGACACAACCGTCATCCCACTGATCACCAGTGAGCTGGAAAAACTGATCACCTCGCGTAACCTAAGCGAGATCCTTGCCAGCATCAGCACCAAGGAGATCGATAACCTGAACGCGAACGAAGTCACCAACAAACAAATGCGGCTTGAAATGACCGGCGAACAGACCGTCGCCAGCAGCAGCGGCTCGTACCGCACTCCTAATTTTGAATCACGTTCCAAGATCACAGCCCAATTCTTCAGCAATGAGTTCGTAGAAAAAGCCGGAAAACTTGGGGTTGCCATTCACTGGATCGACATCGGCACCTGGCAGCTGCCCTCAGAAATGATCCAGGAAGAATTAAAAGCCGCTTCACAAATGCTCCGCGAGAACGCCCGCAAACGCGGCGACATCGAACGTTCGGGCAAGCGCCATGAAATGAAGGAACTCATGGAGCTGGTTAACAACGTCATCGTCGGCAATTTCAACAAAGGAAGCAGCGCCAGTTCCAGCCGAAAACTGTCTGAAAAAGAATATCTCGAACTTGCCAAGATCCTCGAAGACAACCCGGATATCGCCCACAGCCCCATGCTCCAGCAGCGCTTCTCGTTTAATGCCGCTGCAAACGTTGCGTTAAAAAGAGATGCGCACGTCCTGGCACTCGAAATCCTGAAAGCCTTCCGACGCGAGTTTATTGTCGCACGCGAACTCATTGAAAAAGAAACCCGCTCCTCGGTCGAAAAACAAGCCGAGATCGCCCGTATTGATAAAGCCCTGCGCGATATCGATTTCCATGTCTATCATTATGTAAAAGGATCTTAATGAAACACCCTCATTTCCAACTCTCTACGAAAATCACACGCGCACTCACCGTAGGCGTGCCTATTGTTGCCCTCGAATCCACTGTCATCACTCATGGTCTGCCCCAACCACAAAATTTGGAACTGGCACGCAATATGGAAAAACAAGTGAGTGACGCCGGAGCGATTCCCGCCACTGTGGCGCTGTTAGATGGAAAGATCCGCATCGGTCTCTCAGACGAGGAGCTGGTCCGGCTTTCTGAAAGTCAAGCCACATTGAAAGTGAGTCACCGCGATTTCGCCACCGCCATCGTAAAAAAAATGGATGGCGGTACAACGGTTGCAGGTACCATGCTTGCCGCGCACATGAGCGGCATAAAAGTCTTCGCCACCGGCGGCATTGGCGGCGTACATAAAGAATCATCCTTTGATATCTCCACCGACCTGAAAGCCCTGGCAGAAACCCCCATGATCGTGGTCTGTGCTGGAGCAAAAGCCATCCTTGATCTGCCAGCCACCATGGAATACCTTGAAACCATGGGAGTGCCCGTTGTCGGCTACCAGACTGACGAATTCCCCGCCTTCTACTCCCGCGAAAGCGGACTTAAAGTCAGTGCCCGGCTGGATTCTGCCAAAGAGATTGCCGAGTTCGCCAAAGCTCACTGGAGCCTTGGGTTGCGCAGCGCCATCCTCGTGACGAACCCGATCCCCGAAACAGATGCCATACCCGCATCCGAGATGGAGCCGATGATCGCAAAAGCCTCCGCGGAAGCAATGGAAAAAGGAATCCACGGACAGGCATTAACTCCCTTCCTCCTTGGGCGGATTAGCGAGCTGACCAAAGGGAAGTCACTTAAAAGCAATCTTGCCCTGCTGCTTAACAATGCCCGCCTTGCGGGTGAGATCGCCAATGAAATGTACACACGCAAAAAAGAGTGGGCGATCTAAGTGGTCGGTCGAAAATAATTAGAATCCCGTCATTGCGAGCCGCGCCTTTTGCGGCGAAGCAATTTAGTTTAACGGTTGGAGGCAGTATGTCAAACGAATTTACGGTTTCTGAAACGTTCAACGCCAGCGCAGAGACGATCTACACTGCCTGGATCTCCACGCAAGGTCACACCTTAATGACGGGCAGCCCTGCCAACGTGAATGGCAGCGCAGGCGGAAAATTTACCGCCTGGGATGGGTATATATGGGGCACATTCGCCGTCTTGGAAACGAACAAACGCATTTCGCAGGCTTGGCGGACCAGCGAGTTCCCCGAAGGCGCCGAAGACTCTCAAGTGGATATCTTGCTGGAAGAGAATGAAGGCAAAACGACACTGACCTTAAAACACACACGTATCCCTGAAGGGCAGGCAGACGGTTATAAAACCGGCTGGCAGGATTATTACTTCAAGCCAATGAAAGAATTCTTTGGTTAAAAACAAATCCCCCGAGTTTAACTTCGGGGGATTTGTTTAAGAATTTTGATTATTTATATCTAATCCAAGTTGCGACCTTGCAGAATCTGCAAAGTTTTGGCGCCAAGGCGCAGATTGAGATATCTAATTACCGTTTAATTTTGCATCGATCGCCTTCAGTGCTGAATTCAGTGCTTCGAAGGTCAAAGGTCCGCTGACACTGGCGCCTACAGCAGACACATAATTATCATGCTGTTGAAGAACAAGGCAGTTCTTCAATACCATATGATCCAGTTCCTGATCGGCACATTTGAATTCATAGAGATCTCCCGCAGTCACGGGGGCAAAGTTCGCCTCGACCGGCGTTGACCAGCCAGCCGTGTAAATGTAGCCCGTATATTCCCCAAAGCCTTTAACTGCTGCTGTCGCATCCGAATAAACGATCAATTGCTGCTCTATTGCGGCCGACGTGGATTCGTTTCCATACGCAAAGCCAATGTTATAAACCTCGCCGCCCCACTCCTCACCCGTCGACTCATTGAAGATGACCCATTCGGACGGGATATCTTCCTGATCCATCATCATCAACCGCATATCAGCGGGGACATTCGATGTACAGCCAGCCAGAACCAATCCGAACAAGATCACGAACGTTAACTTTTTGGTTTTCATCTTTTTTATCTTTTCCATATGGAGATCATTCAGTGCCATCACGAACCGGCGCCTTTTTCAAGCAGTTCTTTTACCAGGGAATCAGGCACCTGAACCGCGACCACTTCACCTTTTACTGTAATGACACCATCTGCCTGCAGCCATTCCTCGATCACTACTTTGCGCCCTTTCACTTCCTTTACCCGTGCACGGACTTCAAGGATCGGTCCCATCGGCGTAGGTTTAAGATAATCCACATGTAGAGAGGCGGTCAGGTAACGAAGTGCAGGCTCAGTATCCATTTCACGGTTTTCAGCACGATATCCTGCCGCCGCAGCCGTACCCGTACCATGACAGTCGATCAACGAAGCGAGCAGCCCGCCATAAACATAACCGGGAATGGCAGTATGATACGGCTTGGGCTGAAAGTGGCAGACGGATTCGTCACCATCCCAATAACTTTTGATCTGATGACCAAGATCGTTCAATTTACCACAGCCGTAACAATGGGCAAAATAGTCGGGGTAGAAATCTTGAAAAGCGGTCATACTATTCCTCTATGATGTTTTAGGATTTGCAACTTATGAGTTATGGTGTAGTGGTTGGCAATAAGGTCGTGGTCAGGTCTGGTGTCCCCGTCGGTGTGACAACCGGCGTAAGATTCTCCATCACCACAAAGCGCCCAACGACTTTCCATTCATAGCCCATGAAGATCTGCACTTCGTATTGTCCTGCCTGCCAGCCGCCTAAAGGCGAGGTGCAAGAGGTATATCCGCCAATGCCGCCCGTTCCCCACTCGTCGCGCCAGGGCTCGGTTTCATAACAGACCAATTCTCCATCGCGATACCAGAGTGCGGTCCATTGAACGCCAGGCAGGGTATTGTTGTAGTCGAAGCCGCCATAAAGCGTTTGGAGGGGCAGCTCAAAAACAGTTTTTGGGTCCACGGCATTGACGCCGTCAAACTCGGTTGAAAATTGAACCGCAGTGAAGATCGAGTCTGGGTTCGGAGTGACGGGTCCAGCAAAGAGCGCTTCGATGGCAACCGGCAGGAATGGGGTCGGCGTCAGGGTAGGTGTGTTGGAAACAAGCGGAGTCAAGGTTTGAGTAGGCGGCAACGTCAACGTTGGGGTAAGCGTGATCGTTGGGGTAAGCGTAATGGTCGGCGTCAGCGAAGGTGTGGCAGACGGGGGGAAAACTTGATACATCACTTCTGCTCCGCCGCCCGGGAACCAAAAAGCCGCCGCGATCAGTACCCACGCCAAAATGACCAGCCTCCAAGCATTGGCGTTGTATCGCTTGCGCAGACTGTAGAATGAGATCTTGCGTGCTGCCTGCATACTGCGGATCGCTCCGCGAAGAGAAAAGAATGCCCCCAAAACTGCGAACAAGGCAAGAACGATGACACCGGTGCGAATATCCATAATGAAATTATAGCATGTGGAGAGTCTGACCAATTTCAAGAATTGCCCAGAAAAACATGAAAACTTTTTGAACTCTTTTCTCGACACATTTTTAGGATTATGTGTTAAAACATGCACCATGACCAACGAACTTGTTCTCCTCAAACTGGGCGGATCGCTCATCACCGACAAAGACAAACCCTATACCCCAAGATTAGATAAATTAAAAGAACTCGCCAGCGAGGTCAAAACGGCTCTGGACTCGAACCCAGGGCTGAACCTGATCCTTGGGCATGGCTCCGGCTCCTTCGGACACGTCGCCGCGAAGAAACATGGCACACGTGACGGTGTGCAAACGAAAGAACAATGGCTGGGCTTCACCGAAGTCCGTTTGCAGGCAGCGGAGTTGAACCGCTATGTGGTGACTTCCCTCTTTGAAGCCGGAATTCCCGCCATGCCATTTCCGCCTTCTGCTTCGATCGTTTCAGATAAACGCAAAGTGACCCACCACAACGTGGAGACCATTCGCCGGGCATTGGAAGTTAACCTACTGCCGGTGGTGCAAGGTGATGTCGCTTTCGATGAAACGCTGGGCGGTACGATCCTCTCCACAGAAGATGTCTTCACGTTTCTCGTGGACCAATTCCCGACCACACGGATCCTGCTGGCTGGCATTGAAGCCGGGGTATGGGCAGATTTCCCAGCGAGAACCCAGCTTGTGAAGCAGATCCAACTTGCAGATTATGAAGCGATGCGCGCAGGCATCAAGGGTTCGGCGAGCACCGATGTTACAGGTGGGATGAAAGCCAAGGTGGAGGAAATGCTATCCCTCATCCAAAAGCAAAATAAGTTGACCGTACAAATTTTTTCTGCAGAAGAACATGGATTCCTTACACGCGCCCTACAGGGCGAAAATGTAGGGACTTTATTGACCGCCTAAATCCTCAAAACAATACCAAGATGAAGGGTGGCGAGGCGAGTTTTACCCCCACTCATCCTTTGCTTTTAAATCGGTTGGGCACTAGTTACAAAAAAATGACGGTTTGCTCTTGCGTTTTTTTAAATTTGTCTGATAATTGGGGAAGTAATAATTATATATAATTTTCCAAGGAGACTCTATGGCAACCAAAGGCAAGTCTGTCAAAAAGGGTGCGAAAGCTGCGCCCAAGAAAGTTGCAAAAAAAGTAGTCAAGAAAGCTGCACCAAAAGCCAGCAATGCTTTTCAGCCGACCAAATTGAAGCTGTTGCGCCCCGTCCCTTCAGATATTGATATCGCACAAGCGGGCAAGCTCAAACCGATCACACAGATCGCGGCGGAGCTCGGCGTGCGCGAGAATGAACTTGAGTTGTTCGGTCCGTACAAAGCCAAGATCAAACTTGAAATTTTGGAACGCCTTAAGAGTAAACCAAACGGCATTTATGTGGACGTGACCGCCATTACCCCCACCCCGCTTGGTGAAGGCAAGACCACAACTACTGTAGGTCTTTCGCAGGCGCTCGGCGCGCATCTCGGCAAGAAAGTCATCACTGCCATTCGCCAACCTTCGATGGGACCGACCTTCGGCATTAAGGGCGGCGCGGCTGGCGGCGGTTACTCGCAGATCATTCCGATGGAAGATTTCAATCTCCATCTCACCGGCGACATTCACGCCATCACCGCTTCTCATAACCTCGTGGCTGCTGCGCTCGATACGCGTGTCATGCATGAGAAAGAGCAGGACGATGAAAAACTCTTCAATGCGCTTTGCCCCGCCAATAAAAAAGGTGAACGCAAATTCTCACCCACCATGTTGCGCCGCTTGAAGAAACTCGGAATCAAAAAGACCAATCCCAACGATTTGACCCCTGAAGAGCGCACCCGCTTTGCGCGCCTTGATATCGACGAGAAGACCATCACCTGGCGCCGTGTGGTAGACATCAATGACCGCATGCTGCGTGAAGTGGAAGTGGGGCGCGGCAAGGATGAAGTCGGTCACGCTCACATGTCTGGCTACGACATTACCGTTGCTTCTGAGATCATGGCTGTTCTGGCACTGACCACTGGCATCGAAGATATGCGCGAACGCTTCGGCAAAATGGTGGTTGCCACCAACAAGCAGGGCGAAGCCGTAACCGTGGAAGACCTCGGTGTGGCAGGCGCGGTGACCGTCCTCATGAAGGATGCGATCAAACCCAACCTGATGCAAACCCTCGAAGGCACTCCCGCCACCGTTCATGCAGGTCCATTCGCCAACATTGCGCATGGACAGTCCTCCATCATCGCAGATAAGATCGCGCTCAAACTGGTCGGCAAAGATGGTTTCGTGGTCACCGAATCCGGCTTCGGCGCGGATATCGGCATGGAGAAGTTCTTCAACATCAAATGCCGCTACTCTGGCTTGATCCCTCAGGTGGTGGTGATGGTTGCCACTGTCCGCGCACTGAAGATGCATGGCGGCGGTCCAAAAGTAGTGGCTGGCAAACCCCTCGCCCCCGAATATGTGGAAGAGAATCTCGACCTGCTCAAGGCGGGTCTCGCCAACCTCGAACGCCATATTCAGAACGCTCTTAAATTCGGTGTGAACGTAGTGGTGGCGGTCAACTCCTTTGCCAACGATACTCCTGCCGAAGTTGAACTCATCCGCAAGGCTGCGCTTGAATTTGGTGCAATGGATGCAGTCGTCTCGACCCACTGGGCAGATGGCGGCAAAGGCGCCAAGGCGCTGGCAGAAGCAGTCGTGAAAGCAGCCAAAAAGCCCAGCAAGTTCCAGTTCCTGTACCCGCTGGAAAACTCGATCAAGAGCAAGATCGAAACCATCGCAAAAGAGGTTTATCGTGCTGATGGCGTGGATTACTCCCCTGAAGCCGAGGAACAGATCGAACGCTATACCCGCCTTGGTTTCGACAAACTGCCGATCTGCATGGCGAAGACCCATCTTTCCTTCACCACAGATGCGACCAAGAAGGGTGCCCCCACCGGATTCCGCATTAGTGTGCGCGAGATCCGCGCCAGCGTGGGTGCCGGTTTCCTGTACCCCATCCTTGGTGATATGCGCACCATGCCCGGTCTACCCACCCGCCCATCATTCTATGATATAGACCTTGACCTTGAAACCGGCAAGGTTCTCGGCTTGTTCTAACGTCTTTCGTAATACAAAAATCCCCCGCTTGTTCAGCGGGGGATTTTTTTGAATTAGTATCTAAGGCTTTGGGTTATAAACGCAGGAACAAACTCCGTCAAAGGTGTATGGATAATCACAAGAAATCGACTGGCAACTCGTGCCTCCACCATCATCAGAATCTCCCGGCACTTTGGTGGGAGGTAGTTCACAACTTATATAAGAGACCGTGATATCAACGCAAGAAGTGGTATTGATCACCAATGGCGTACAGAACCCTTGTTCATTCATAAACTCATTAGGACCGCACCCTGGGTAACTTCCTCCAGATGGAGCAACACAGCATTGTGCCTGCGGATCGTATGTAAACCCAGCCGCACAAGTTGGGGTTCCTGGAATCATCTCTCCAACACAGGCAGCAATAGACGGATCATAGTAAGTGCCAAGCGGGCAATGCTCACCATCCTTCGGTCCTTGATATGAACACACGGTACCGTCGCCGCCTTTATCACCGCCACCGCCTCCGCCATTGCTCCCGCCTGGCGTCCAACCTGGAGGACAACCACCGACTGAGTCCAAGCCCGCTACCCCCCAGCTGCACGAACCATCTGCATTTGCCGTATACCCGGCAGGGCAGTTGATCTCATTTACCGAAGGTGCGCTTGTGCATTCACCACAGATGTTCATAGTCTTTTCGGTTTTACCAGGTCCACAGGTAAAAAGCTCGGTTCCATCGGTAACACCGCCATAATTACAAAAAGAACTCTGATCGACAGATGTCAATACGCCCGATGTAACAAAAATATTTGAATACGAATTCCCATTTGCACAGAAGGCATTGCCTTGTTCAAATTCAGGCGGAGCGCAGCTACCCGAATTTGATGCCGAACCGTCTGCGCCGGATGGTTTGATTCCGACCGCGCTGACCTGACAATAAGGCGTCTGGATCGCTGGGTCTTGAACCACACAACGGAACCCCAGGTCTTCACGGAATTTCGCGGGCTCCATATACAAACGGCGGGCAAGCTTTACATCTGCGGCAAAAGAATAGTAACTGCTCGAACGGAAACTGCGGGTTGTTCCACTTGCGGCTCCAGCAGGATCTGAGGGCGGCGAAACCGGGTAATAGGCAGGGTCATACCAATCCAATACCCACTCGAAGACATTCCCTGCCATATCGAACATCTTGTAATAAGACTGCCCGTCGGCATATTGGCGAACCTCGATCGGATGCCCGACGCAGTTCTCAAAATTCAAAAGGTCACAAGAAGGATTGGTATCGCCCCATGGATATATCCGGCTTTCTGGTCCACGAGCAGCTTTTTCCCATTGGGCTTCAGTGGGCAATGTTCCTTGAATCCATGAACAATAAGTTGAAGCCTGGTCCCAGCTGACCCCTGTTACGGGTACATCCACCTGGGTAGCTTCGCTGATAGCAAGCGCCCGCCTGTCATCCATCGGCGGTGAACATTGCCCACTCGCAACACACAAAGCGTACTGGCGATTGGTGACTTCACTTTGCTGGATCCAATACGGGCTTAACTGAACCGTATGTAAGGGATTATCGGCCCCGCCTGTTTCTCCCATTCCAAATGACCCTTCGGGGATAAAAACCAGTGTGCTGCCATCCACCCAGGGCATGGTTGCCCCTTCAACTGGTCCATTAATAGAGACAGAAAGCACAGCAGGATCATCGGTCGACACGGGCACAGCACCGGATTCCACATTGGCGGAGTTGCCGCCTCCCAAACTGCAGGCTGAAACCAGGACTGCCAACAGCGCCAAACTAGCAACGACCTTTCCAATCAAACTTTTCATAAAGATACTTTCTCCTTTGGGTGAAATTGCAATTATGAAAACTGTAGCGAAGTATTGCGCATTTATATCACCCAATGGTATAAAAGCGTGCTTGCAACAAGATTAAAATTTGAATAATAACTCATCCATCAGTACCCATAGGCTATGGAGAAATAAATATCTTTGGCTATAATCGATGACTATGAACAGTGACTCCCTGACCTTATCTGAACAAAAAGAATTGATCAAAAGCAATGAGATCAGCGCTGCTGACCTTGCCGCTGCTTGTTACCGTCAGATCGAGCGCCTCAACCCGACGCTGAATGCCTTCATCACGGTCATTCCACAAGGAACAGAGGAAGCGGCAAACAATCACCATGCTCCTCTCCTTCAAGGGATCCCCGTTGCTGTCAAAGACCTGTATAACACCAAGGGCATCCGCACCACAGGAGGGACCAAGTTCTTTGCCGATTACGTCCCCAGCGAAGATGCTTTTGTAGTAGAAAAGATCAAGAATGCCGGCGCGAAAATCATTGGCAAGACCAATACACATGAGATCGCACTCGGCGTCACCAACAACAATCCACATTTTGGGGCTTGCCTTAATCCATGGGATACCACCCGCATCCCCGGCGGTTCCTCCGGTGGAAGTGCGGTAGCGGTCGCCACCGGAATGGCACTCGCCGCCATTGGCACGGACACTGGCGGCTCGATCCGCATTCCAGCTGCTTTATGTGGTGTGGTAGGACTTAAACCCACATACGGACGAATCAGTTTGAGGGGTGTCCTGCCGCTTTCGTGGAACCTCGACCATGCCGGACCGATCACAAAACGAGTCGAAGACGCCGCCTTGATGTTGCAAGTCATGGGCGGATATGACAGCGAAGACCCCGCTTCATTCAAGACATTGCCCGGCGATTTTTCCAGCCACATGCGCGACTCGATCCGTGATCGAAAGGTGGCGTTTGCAGTCGGTTCCTTTGTTGAAGAAGTCACCAGCCCAGACATTCTGCATGCCGTCCGCAAAGCAGCGGATGTACTGGCAGAACAAGGCGCGATCATCGAAGAAGTCAACATGGACTTCTTGCGCGAGGGTGCGCTTGCCAATTCTTTGATGACTCAAGCAGATGGCGCAGCCTTCCATCGTGAGCGGCTTCAGGAACATCCCGATTGGTTTGGTGCGGATGTTCGTCAGCGGCTGGAAACAGGAGCAGGATTCACTTCCAGCGAGTATGCGTTGGCGCGGCGCACCCAGGTCGAGGTCCGCAGACGATGCGATCTTCTTTTCGAAGAATATGATGTTCTCATCCTGCCATCCACCCCAATTGCCGCTCCTGTACTCAAAGGCGAAAATGCAGTGGAACGTGCTCGACTATTGACGCGCCTCACGGCACCATTCAACCTGACCGGACTGCCCGCGATTTCCATCCCCTGCGGCTTCACCTCCGAGGGTCTGCCGATCGGCTTGCAGATCGTCTCGCGCGCCTGGAATGAATCTGGTGTCCTGCGTATTGGCTACTCGTATCAAGAAGCGACCGACTGGCACAAAATGAAGCCTTCCATCCTCGCGACGCAGTGACCCGTAATTTTTCACCATCTGTTATTATCAGAAAATGAATTTGAAACGAGATTGGGTATTACCATGGGCAGCGTTCCGTCTGCCTTTGTTTGCGCTGGTCGCATATCTTTTTCGATACCAATTGGTTGGGTTTTACGAAAGCACGTTCGGTTTTTTAGGGCGGATGGATTTCATTGTATTCACCATTAGTACACTCTCAACGCGTCTGCTTCTATACTTTATCTTGATCCTCGGGCTGGGGTTGGGGTTTTGGCTGGTCAAAAAACTGGTCTTCCTCTCCAATACAGTAAGGTATCTCACCTCCCTTGCAGGGGCGTTTTTGGTCATTTACATATCCTACACTTATCTCTTCCAGACGACGGCTGCGTTTGCAAGGACAACTGCGGTAACTACGCTTCTCGCCCTGAATACCCTCCCACAGGAATGGCTTGCAAGGGGACTTGCATCAGGCAGATGGGTCGACCTAATTTTTATGGCTGGTGTTGGTGTGGTGGAAGCGTTCATTCCCCAATCGTATATTCTTTGGTTGATGGAAAAAGGTCGAGCGGGAAATACCGCCAGAAAATGGGCGTGGTTGAGTGGAGTGACCGTTGCATCTCTATTTTGGATCTTTCTATTTGTCCCCTATAACAACCCGAGAGTCTTTAGTCTTGCTGAAAAAATACATGCCGACCCCTCAGTCGAAAAGTTTGCCACGGGAATTTACAACTGGGTCGAGTTAAACCCAGACTATGACTTACTCTACGTTGTTGGGCGCGGAACCAACTTCATGCTGGCGTTCGATACAAATCATCTCGAGCAGCCTCCGCTCAGGTCTCGCGAAGACATTGGTAAGACTCAGAGTTTTGCTTTTAACCCGGTGCTTCAAGAACTGTACGTATATAAAGCCGAAACACGCGAATTGGTCTATTTGAATGCCCTGACCTTGGAAACGCTCAGGTATGTGCCTGTACCAGACCTTTCGCCAGGAGATGTATGGATCCAGTGGCAGGCACGCGACGACACCATCGTACTCTCTTCCGAAGCAGATGCAGAGATCGGCACACCGGTCTATGTATTCGAACGTGAAAGTGGCAAGATCATTGCCAGTATGCCTTTCCCGATCATCCCAACTGCATACTTGATATTTCACCCTGAAAAGCCATTGATGTATTTCAATTCCTTTCGCGATCCATATTTTGCGGTTTGGGATATGACAGACTACAAAATCACGAAACAGGTAGAAATTAGCCCGCGGACAGATCGTATGATCTTTTCTGCAAAAGATAACGAAATCTGGATAGCCTCGCCGTTGGATGGCGCGATCCTTCGGTACAACGCAGATACGCTTGAAGCTACAGGAAGAATTAAAGCGAGCCTGGGGGATCGAACCTTGACACTCGACACAACAAGAAACCTGTTGCTCACTGGGAATTTCATGAACAACAGGCTTGTCGTGATCAATCTGACCACAAATAAACCAATTTCAAGTTTTTACCTGGGACCCTGGATCCGCACCATCGCATTGGATACAGAAAAAGGATTGGCTTACGTATCCACGGTGCGGGGCATGTTCAGGGTTACTTACACCAAATAACAGACGCTACGAGCCGAACTTTTGCAGAATCTGCATAAAAACCGCCTGATCCTCAGGCATGATCTCAGCAATCGCGAAACCCACTTGGTACAGATTCGGTTGAAAGACATCCATTTTGCACCACTTGGTACGAGCAACAAAAATAATGAAGGGGACAGCCGCTACGTCAGGCGTCAATTCAATACGCAGATAGTAATCCTTATTCAAAGGCAAAGGTGCCACCGTTTCCAGCCTCAATCCGGTGGAACTGACCTCCACCATATGACCAAGGATCTCACTGGTGTCATCATCCATGACACGCATGTACATGTTAAATTTCTTGCGCGGTACGGTGCGTTTTTCTGGCATCCCATTCTCCTTCAAGGCAGAATTATTCCGTAACTTTTCGGAATCTTAACACAAGGCAGAACCTGGGAATAGATGTCTTTTGTACTGTTTTCCTCTTTTAAGAGTCGAAAAAGTCTGATTTTATTTTGGATCCATTTGCCATCGGGGGGTACGCCTGCATGAAATCTTCTCGTTCGCCGAACAATCGCGTTACAAAGCCCATCAGCCCGCGGCGCATCTGAATGCCGCCCTGCGAAGCATGTTGAGCACTGGCACGCGTCTTTATCTCAGCTACAGAACGGGTATTAATACGCACATGCACGGGGAAATCCACCTCAGCAAGTTCCTTCAAATTGATATCGCCATTGCGCCCCCATTTGGTGGGGTCTTTACCGATCAAGGGCATCAGGTTTGTCATCACACGCAGGAACCAGCGTGGAAAGACCTGAAAATACAAAGCGCTTGGCTTGAAACCTTCGCCAGCCTCCGGATGGAAATTTTCGTCATCTGCATTGGCAAAAGCAAGTACCGTTGCCTTATGAATATGGATATGATCCGGATGCTTATATCCGCCAATCGGGTCAAACGTAATCACAACATCTGGCTTGATCGCACGGATATGCTTTACCACCTTACCCGCCACTTCTTCGACAGGATGATTAATCTGCGCATCAGGATGCTGATTGGCTTCCATGCCAGGCATACCTGAATCACGATACCCAAGGAAGATCACTTCCTTCAAACCCAGTTCCTTGGCAGCACGCATCAACTCATCTGTACGCATCTCGGCAGTGTCTTTAAAACTTTTCAAATGCTCCGCGTCCACCGTCCCTGCTTCGCCGCGTGTAGCGCAGACATAATACGTCTCATACCCACGCTGCGCATATAATGCCAGCGTACCGCCCAACCCAAACGACTCATCATCCGGATGAGCCAATACTGCCAAAACTCGTTTCGTCATATTAACCTCTTTGATCAATGATACTTCTTTGACGTTCAAAACGTTCACAAGTTTACCCCAGCACGGTATAATGAGTTAGAAATAAAACGAAAAAGGATACCCAGCGAATGACAGACAGCAAGTAGTTAAACCAATTGTTTCAGGGCACTTCCCTATTGGCGTTTAATACTGCCGAGGCATGCCCTCGGTTTTCTATTTAACTACGGAGTTCGTTCATATGCTTAGTATCCACAATATTTCAAAATATTTCGGTATCCAACCCGTTCTCAAAAATATCAACTTTAATATCAACACAGGCGAGCGCATCGGGCTGATCGGCACAAACGGCTCCGGCAAGACCACGCTCATGCGCATCCTTGCCGGTCTGGAACATCCTGACGCGGAGCGTGGGAATGTTGCTTTTACGCGCCAGAATCTACGCCTCGGCTACCTTGCTCAAGGAATGGATTTCTCCCCCGAACAAACGCTTCACTCTGCGCTCGGGCTGGATTCAGATTCCCAAACCAACCCCGCGCTCGAAGTGGAGTCACTCGCTCTGGCATTATCGCAAAATCCAAACGATGCTGTGCTCCAAGCACAATACGATTCGGCGTTGCGCAAACTCTCAGGAGAGGGCATTCAACCGTCGGCGGTGTTGGAGCCGTTGGGCTTGTCTCACTTCCCCGCTGATACGCCCGTCGCCCATCTCTCCGGCGGGCAAAAGACTCGTCTCATGCTCGCCAAAGTTTTGTTGGATGATCCACATCTTCTGTTGCTGGACGAACCGACCAATCACCTTGACATAGAAATGCTCGAATGGCTCGAAGGTTGGTTGAAGGGATTCAAAGGCGCAGCCCTGATCGTCTCACACGACCGCACATTTTTGGATAACACAGTAACAAGAGTACTGGAATTGGATTCAATTACGCATGGCATCAAGTCTTACGAAGGCAATTACAGCGACTATCTTGACGCGAAAGATCATGAGTGGAACAAGCAATGGGATGCGTATCGCGATCAGGAAACTGAAATTCGCCGCATGAAAGATGATATCAATCGCACCAAGCAACAAGCCCTGCATGTAGAAATGACTACCACCCCGCGCCAACCGGGTGTGCGCCGTATTGCAAAAAAGGTGGCAGTGAAGGCAAAATCTCGCGAGAAAAAATTAGACCGCTACATGCAATCGGATGAACGTGTAGAAAGACCGATGCCCAAATGGGGCATAAAACTAGACCTTGCCCAGCCGGAACATCAGTCGAAAGATGTGTTGGTGACCGATTCGCTCTCGATTGGCTACACGCTAGAGAATCCGTTACTGACGGACATAAACTTATTCATCCGTGCAGGTCAGCGTGTGGTGTTAACGGGTCCCAATGGAGCAGGCAAGACATCCTTTATTCGCACTGTGGTTGGGAAGATTCCCCCATTGAAGGGCTCGTTCCGTTTGGGAGGCGCAACCAAACTTGGTTATATGGCACAGGAACAGGAGTTGCTCAACCCGGCTTTGAATTCGGTTCAAACCATTCAAAGCGTCTCAACGATCAACGAAACTGAGACGCGCAACTTCCTACATTACTTCCTCTTCAAGGGAGATGCAGCGTTACGTCCCGCCGGTGATCTTTCTTTCGGCGAACGTGCCCGTTTACAACTGGCTCTGTTAGTAGCACAAGGCTGTACATTTTTGATCTTAGATGAGCCCATTAATCACTTGGACATCCCATCACGTGAACGCTTTGAAGAAGCCCTGGAGAATTTCAATGGGACCATCCTCGCTGTTGTCCATGATCGCAGCTTTATCGAACACTTCGCTACAGATATTTGGCAGGCACGCGATGGAAAGATTTATAAATAGGAGACTGTAACATGATCACCTACCGAAACTACGAAGACAAAGATTGGCAAGCCATTTGTCAGATCCACGATCGGGCAAGACCCGACGAACTCAAAGGTTCCTGCGACCCGCGCGGATTTATCCCGATCGAGCAGGATAAGGAAGTGGAAGACTTGAAACGCAGCAAGAAATTCGTCGCATGTGATGGTGAGACCGTGGTCGGTTTTGTCGGCGTGGACGAGGATTACCTCGCCTGGCTTTATGTGGATCCACCCCACTACGGCAAAGGCATCGGACGTGAACTGCTGCGCATTGGCATCCGCGAGATCGGCGCTGGCGCATGGACCATTGTCCTCGATGGAAACAAAAGCGCCATCAAACTCTATGAAAGCGAAGGCTTTAAAGAGGTCGGGCGTTTCAACGGCGAGAACAACGGCTACCCGGTCACTTGCATCAAGATGAAACGGCTGCCAAAGTAGAAAATAGGCATTGCCAAAATAGAACTTTTGTTCTAAAATCAAGCTACCCACTTTAATAATGAAAGGAAGTGTTTAATGTTGAACTTGAATTCAGTCATGCTTGGAACACAACAATCTTCGGCGATGGTAGCTTTTTATGAAAAACTGCTTGGAAAGCCCGCCGATATGGTTGACCCCGATAACGGCTTTTGGGGCTGGCAGGTTGGCAATGTATTTTTGGGGATCTTGAACCATTCTGAAATGGGAGGCAAGGCGAAAGACGCCGGGCGCATCATGCTCAACTTTGAAACGCCGCAAGTTAAAGAAGAGTTCGAACGCCTCAAAACCATTGGCGCAACCGTCATCAAAGAACCGTATGGCATGGGTGAAGGTGAAGGGGCAATTGCCACCCTGGCAGACCCGGATGGGAATTTCTTCCAACTGATGAACCCGATGTAATTTTTTTTCAGATATTCAAACAAACTCACTTCGATCTAAACCTTCGAGGTGAGTTTGTTTTTAAGAGTAAAAATTTTCGAAATCAAATCGTTGAGCAACGTGGTTTAATTGATGAAATCTTTGCGGCGAAGGTAACCATTACATGAAAAAACGCGTCTATATTATTTACACCGGCGGGACGATTGGTATGCAGCCTACATCAGAAGGCTATGCCCCTGCGCCCGGATATTTGGCAGAGCAGATCCTATCCATGCCGGAGCTAAAAAGTGAATTGATGCCTGAGGTGGAAATTCATGAATATGATCCACTGCTTGACTCGGCGAACATGACCCCCGAAGATTGGTACAAGATCGCCCGTGACATTGGCAATCATTACAACAACTACGACGGCTTCATCATTCTACATGGCACAGATACGATGGCGTACACCGCATCCGCTTTGCCGTTCATGCTAGAGGGATTAGGAAAACCTGTCTTGCTCACCGGCTCGCAGATTCCGCTGTGCGAAGTCCGCAACGATGCGCGGGCGAACATCATCACCGCACTCACTGTCGCTGCCAATTTCAATATTCCCGAAGTCTGCTTATGCTTTGGCAATCAACTCCTGCGCGGATGCCGCTCGGTCAAAGTCAGCACCGATGGCTTGGACGCTTTCGCCTCCCCCAACCTGCCTCCGCTTGGTGACATCGGCGTGGAGATTCGCGTCCACAAGAATTTGGTATTGCCCGCACCGCAGATCTCATTACAAGTGCAGGAATTGAAACAAGTTAACGTGGGCGCACTGCCCTTGTGGCCCGGTATCCCTGCGCAGGTCGTGCGCAACTTCCTCCAACCGCCATTACAAGGATTGATCCTGCGAGCCTATGGCGTTGGCAATGGTCCCACCAACAACGCGGATTTTCTCGCCGCGCTCGAAGAAGCCACCGCCCGCGGCGTGGTTATCGTGGATTGCACGCAATGCCTACGGGGTAGTGTCCACCTTGGGGACTATGCCACCGGCTCCGCCTTGGCTCGAGCCGGAGTCATCAGCGGCTTCGACATGACCGCCGAAGCCGCGTTGGCAAAACTCTCGTATCTATTCAGTCAAAATCTTCCTGTAGATGAAATCAAACGCTTGATGCAAACCGATTTACGCGGGGAATTGACTAACTAAATTATTCATTCGTCTTTCTGTAGTCTTGCACCACCTCATAATGTTCCACAGTGGGGAACGGATCATAAAAAGGGTGCAACAACTTACGCCATTCTTGATATTGCTCCGAGCCGCGGAATCCAACTGTATGCGCTTCCAGCGTTTCCCATTGCACCAACAACAAATATCGATTCTCAACTTCCAAACAATGCTGCAACTGATGCCAGTGATACCCATCCATGCTGGAAATAATAGGCGACGCTTTTGCAAACGCCGCCTCAAATTCTTTTTCCTGACCGGGGATAATATTCAGGATGACCACTTCGAGGATCATTTTCTGACTCCAGACAACGCGCTTCGGAACTCCGCCGCAAACTGTTTCGCTGTTTCAACAGGCGTTTTGCTTCCGCCGATCGTTTTCACACACGCCGAGCCGACAATGACTCCATCCGCGAGTTGACCGACCTGTTTGGCTTGTTCGGGTGTGCCAATGCCAAATCCCACACACACCGGCGCGGACGTATGTGCCCGCACGCGATTAATCAAATCACCAAGGTCATTTGAGATTTCCCGTCGTTCACCCGTCACACCTGTCACTGAAACTAAATAAATAAATCCCTTTGCATTGCGGGCAATAGATTCCATGCGCTCATCAGGTGATGTCGGCGCGAGCATTTGGATCAACGGCATATCGCCATTAATGGATTGAAATTCCTCTGCTTCTTCCAATGGCAGGTCAGGGATGATGAATCCATCCGCGCCTGCTTCACGAGCATCGTGGATAAATTTCTCCAGTCCATACGCCAGCATGGGGTTGAAATATCCCATCAGAATCAGCGGGATGGTCACGCCGCGATTGCGTAGTTCTTTCACGGCTTCCAGAGATTTCTTTACTGTGATTCCCTTTTCCAACGCAACTTGCGTGGCTTGCTGAATCACAGGTCCATCTGCAAGCGGGTCGGAGAAGGACAGCCCCACTTCGATCAAGTCCGCGCCGTTTTTGGCAAGGGCTTCGATCACATCAATGGAGGTGGGCAAGTCAGGATAGCCCAAGGGGAAGTAGGGCATGAAGATGGGTTTGTTTTGAAAAGCAGATTCAAGTCTGTTCATGAGTTCCTCGTGTTTCGAGAATCGGGAGTCGGGATTTGGGAATCGGAAAGCATGTCCAGTAGCCAATTCCCGATTCCCAATTTACCGATTCCCTAATTCCTTTATCACCGTATTCAAGTCTTTATCACCACGCCCCGACAGGTTCACCAAAATCACCTGATCCTTGCGCATGGTCGGCGCGCGCTTGATGACTTCCGCCACGGCATGGGATGATTCCAATGCAGGGATAATCCCTTCGGTGTGGCACAAGGTTTGGAAGGCGCTCAGTGCTTCTTCATCGGTTGCGGAGGTGTAGAAGGCGCGTTCGGTATCGCGCAGCATGGCGTGTTCGGGACCGACGGCGGCGTAATCCAAACCAGCAGAAACCGAATGTGTCTCAGCAATTTGACCATCGTCATCTTGCAAGACATACGTTCGCGTGCCGTGGATGACGCCCACGCGTGCCTTGGTCGCGTCGCCGAAGCGAGCCGCGTGTTTGCCCGAAGCGATTCCGCTGCCGCCTGCTTCGACGCCGATGAGTTCCACGCCTTCGTCGTTGACAAATCCGCTGAAGACGCCGATGGCATTCGAGCCGCCGCCCACACAGGCGATGACCGTATCGGGCAGGCGTCCCGCGTCCATGAGCATTTGCTCGCGCGCCTCACGCCCAATCACAGACTGAAACTCGCGCACGATGGTCGGGTACGGATGCGGTCCCAACGCCGACCCCAAAAGATAATGCGTATCACGCACGTTCGTCACCCAATCACGGATGGCTTCGTTGATGGCGTCCTTCAAGGTCTTCGTGCCTGACTCAACGGGTCGCACTTCCGCCCCAAGCAACTTCATGCGGAAGACGTTCGGCTCCTGACGGGCAATGTCCACGGATCCCATGTATACGACACATTCCAATCCAAGCAGCGCCGCCGCGGTTGCGGATGCGACTCCATGTTGACCTGCGCCTGTCTCTGCGACGATGCGTTTCTTGCCCATGCGCTTCACCAACAACGCCTGTCCCAATGCGTTATTGATCTTGTGCGCGCCTGTGTGCGCCAAGTCTTCACGCTTCAAATAGATTTGCGCGCCGCCCAATTTTTCAGAGAGGCGTTTGGCGTATGTGAGCGGCGTGGGTCTGCCGACAAATGACGCCATCAATTTATCGAACTCTTGATTGAAGGCTGGGTCATTGCGCGCCGAGACGAATTCACGCTCCAATTCAATCAGCGCGGGCATGAGCGTTTCGGGGACGAATTGTCCGCCGTAGGGACCGAATTTGTGGGGTAATAAAGTGGTTGACATAAGTTCTCCGTTATCAGATATTCGATAATCGTAATTCGATATTTGGGATTGGGAATTTATCTACGCTGATTCCGAATCTCGAATATCGAGTATCGCTCTCACGAACGCTTTCATCTTCCCCGCATCCTTCTCCCCTGGAGCGGATTCAACACCCGAAGCCACATCCACGCCCCAAGGTTGGACTTGGCGAACGGCGTCCGCGACATTTTCGGGGGTGAGTCCGCCCGCGAGCAGGAGCGGATATTTTTTTGCGAGTTCCGCGGCGGCTGTCCAATCGGCGGTGACTCCGCTGCCGCCGTAGACGCCTTTGACGGCGGCGTCGATCAACATGGCAGGCGCTTCATTTCTTTCATAACCTGCATTTGATTCTGGGATTCCGCGAAAGGCACGGAAGGCGTGCGGGACGAGTTGGGCAAAAATCTCTGGCGTTTCGTCGCCGTGGAGTTGGGCAAGGTCAAGGTGACAGGTTTGCAGGATGTCTTTGATTTCATCTACGGATGAATTCACAAACACGCCGACAAGTTTGATTTGCGGATGTTCACGCTTCAGCATGGATGTGATGTCAGCGCAAGCAGATTTTTCAATGAAGCGCACACTCTTGGGGTAGAAATTAAAACCTAAATAGTCGGCGCCTGCTTCGATGGCGGCTAATGCGTCTTTCAATGTTTTTATGCCACAGATTTTTATGATTGTCATTATTTCAACCATGTCATTGCGAGAGCCGCTTTGCGGCGAAGCATCTCTCGTTCAGACCATTCGCTTCGCTCAGGTGACACCCGATAGTTCTCGGACTTTCGCGGGGATATCTTCAGATGTGACTAAGGCTTCACCTACTAAGATGGCGTCTATTTTGGCTTTCGCTAAACGTTCAACATCTGGGGCGGTGAAGATGCCACTTTCGGCGACGACGGTGATTTCGGCGGGAATCATTGGGCGGAGGCGTTCGGTGGTGGTGAGTGAAACGTCGAAGGTGGCGAGGTTGCGGTTGTTGATGCCGATGAGTTGGATGTTGGGAATTTTCAAGGCGCGTTCGGTTTCGGCTTCGTCGTGGACTTCGACGAGGGCGGTGAGACCTAAACTCAAAGCGCAGGCGTGGAGGTCGGCGAAGTTTTTGTCGTCTAACAAAGCGGCGGCGATGAGGAGGATGGCGTCGGCTCCGTTGGCGCGGGCTTCGTAGATTTGGGATTGGTCGATGATGAAATCTTTACGGAGAAGGGGAATGAGATTCGGGAATCGGTTCGTAGGGTGCGAAGTGTTTCGAGTTTGCCTTGGAAGAATTTTTCGTCGGTGAGGACGGAAATTGCGGCGGCGCCGTTTTGGGTGTAGATGTCGGCAACTTGGAAGAGGTCGAGGTGCGGGGCGAGGATTCCCTTCGAGGGTGAAGCACGCTTGAGTTCAGCGATCAGGCTCGGGCGGAGTCCCCCTACGGGGATCATATCCCGAGCGGCGGCGCTGTATGGCGGCAAGGAAATCTCTGGGCGTTGGACTCTGCTCGGCGGCGTGGCGCAAGGCTTGGGCGTCGAGCGCCGCAATTTCCAATCGTTTTTGGTCGAGGATTTTTTCTAAGATGTTTGTCATGGCGGGTTTCTGTAGGGCGGATCGCGATCCGCCCCGCGGTGAAGGCGATGAGGGCATTTAGTTTTTCAAGAGCCTTGCCGCTATCGAGAGATGCGGTGGCTTCGGCGAGCGCGGATTTGAAGTCGCCTGTTTCGGCGGCGAGGGCGGCGGCGGTGTTGAGCAGGACGGCGTCGCGGCGGGCGCCTGTCAGTTTATTGGAGAGAATGTCTCTCATCATCTGCGCGGACTCGTCGGGGGTGCCGCCGCGCAGGTCAGCGACAGTGCAGGGCGCGAGACCGAGGTCGGCGGGGTTGAGATCGTAGGTTTCGACATTGCCGTTGCGAAGATGGCTGACGCGATTGACGCCCGTGGGATTGAGTTCGTCGAGACCGTTGGCGCCGTGGATGATGAGCGCGGCTTGGCTGCCGAGTTCTTTGAGCACGTGCGCGAGCGGCTCGGTGAGTTTGGCGTCGTAAACGCCCGTGAGTTGGATGCGCGCGCCCGCGGGGTTGGTGAGCGGACCGAGGACGTTGAAGATGGTGCGCTGACCCATCTCTTTGCGCGGACCGACGGCGTGTTTCATGGCAGGATGAAACTTGGGCGCGAACATGAAGCCGATGCCGACCTGCTCGATGGCTGCGGCGACTTGATCGGGCGTGAGGTCGAGATTGACGCCGAGCGCGGAGAGAACATCCGCGCTGCCGCATTGAGAGGACGCGGCGCGGTTGCCATGCTTGGCAACTTTGCGTCCCGTGCCTGCGAGGACGAATGCGGCGGCGGTGGAAATGTTGAACGTGTGCGCGCCGTCGCCGCCTGTGCCGACGATGTCGTAGATGGGATCTGCCGAATTGACGTTGACCTTCACGGCGACATTACGCATGGCGCGGACGGAGCCTGTGATCTCGGGGATGGTCTCGCCTTTCATGCGCAATGCGGTGAGATACGAACCGATCTGCGCGGGAGTCGCGCCGCCTGTCATGATGACGGTCATCGCTTCTTCGGCTTCGAGGTCGGTCAGGTCGGTGCGGTTGATGACTTTGGCGATGAACGGTTTGAGCATGACGGGTTCGGTGGATGGCGGAGGCGCGATCTTGATATCGAGGAAGTTCTTGAGCAATTGCTTGCCATGCTCGGTGAGGATCGACTCGGGGTGGAATTGCACGCCGTAGGTCGGGTGCTGCTTGTGCTTGAGTCCCATCACTTCGCCTTCGTCGGTTTGGGCGATGACTTCGAGTTCGGCGGGAATCGGTTCATAGACGACGAGCGAGTGATAGCGCATGGCTTCGAAGGGAGTCGGGATGTCTTTGAAGATGCCCTGCTGATTGTGTTTGACGGGCGAGGTCTTGCCGTGCATGAGGCGCGGAGCGCGGTCCACTTTGCCGCCGTAGATGGCGCCGAGGCATTGATGCCCGAGGCAGACTCCCAGCACGGGGACTTTGCCCGTGAAGTATTTGACGGCTTCGGGCGAGACGCCGCCATCTTTGAGCGGTTCGCCTGGACCTGGGGAGATGACGAGGTGGTCGGGCTTGAGGGCGATGAGTTCGTTCAGCGAGATCTGGTCGTTGCGGTAGACGCGAATGTCCGCGCCGAGTTCGCCGAAGTATTGAACGAGGTTGTAGGTGAATGAGTCGTAGTTGTCGATTAGGACTAGCATGATTAAAACCTTTCTTCGACATTGCGAGGGCGATGCTCTTCCGCCCGAAGCAATCTCACCCATTGTGTTGGGATTGCTTCGTCGGGCTCCGCCCTCCTCGCAATGACGGATTATTCTTCGTTCCCGAAAATATCCAATTCATCCGCGAACAGATCGAGGGAGTAGGACAAGCCTGTTTTCTCGCGGACGAGTTCCATGGTCTGTTTGGCTTCGGCTTGCATGCGGCGGATGCCGTTGGCGAGGACGTCGCGCGGAATCATGGGATGGGCGAGGAAGTAGGCGCGTTTTTCGCGGATGGGTTCGAGGAAGTTGTTGATGGCGCGGGCAAGTTTTTCCTTGACTTCCACGTCGCCGACTTTGCCCTGGCGGTAGCGTTCCTTGAGGTCGTCCACTTCGGCGTAGGAGGGATTGAACGCGTCGTGGTAGATGAAGACGGGATTGCCTTCGACCGTCCCAGGGTCGGTGGCGCGGAGTCGCTTCGGGTCGGTGTACATGTTCATCACCTTTTGTTTGACCGTCTCCGCATCGTCGGAAAGATAGATGGCGTTGTTGAGCGACTTGGACATTTTGCTTTGTCCGTCTGTGCCGACCAAAAGCGGAACATCACCGATGATGGATTCGGGTTCGGGGAAGACTTCGCCGTAGAGGTTGTTGAAGCGACGCGCCATCTCGCGGGCGAGTTCGACATGCGATTGATTGTCGCGCCCAACAGGGACGGCTTGCGCGCGCGGGAGGAGAATATCCACGGCTTGCAAGACGGGATAGCCGAGCAGACCAAATGGCATGGAGTCCATGTTGGCGTCGCGTGCCATGTCTTTGAGGGTGGGCATACGTTCCAAACGCGGAACGGTGACGAGCATTTCAAAGAGCAGATTCAACTGGAAGGTTTCAGGCACAGCCGATTGCACAAAGATGGTGCTGACGTTCGGGTCAATGCCGACGGCAAGATAATCCAAAACAATCTCGCGGATGAAGGTTGGCACTTCTTTGATGTATTCGCGCTCGGGTTTGGTGGTCAGCGTGTGCAAGTCCGCGATGATGAAGAAGGAGTCGTATTGATGCTGCAAGCGCACGCGGTTCGAGAGCGAGCCGACGTAATGTCCGAGGTGCAGGCGTCCTGTGGGGCGGTCGCCAGTGAATAAGCGGGGTTTGGTATTAGGCATGGGTTAGGTTCCTTTTGATCGGTTGGTGGTCGATGGTTGGTAGTTGGTGGCAGTTCTACTGTCAACTACCAACCGTCCACCGTCAACTATTCGATTCAGCAGTATCAATAGCCTTCAACATCGCACTCGCCTTATTCACCGTCTCTTGAAATTCGGCGGTGGGATTCGAGTCTGCGACGATGCCCGCGCCTGCTTGCACGCTGACGGTGTCCCCGCGCCCGACCATGGTGCGGATGGCGAGGCAGGTGTCCATGGCGCCGTCGAAGCCGAAGTAGCCGACCATGCCTGCGTATGCGCCGCGCGCGTCGGGTTCGAGGTCGGCGATGATCTCCATTGCGCGGACTTTCGGCGCTCCGCTGACTGTGCCAGCAGGAAACGCTGCACGCACTAAATCGAACGCGGTCAGTTCAGGTTTCAACTTCCCTTCCACGTGCGAGACGATGTGCATGACGTGTGAATATTTTTCGACCGTGAAGAAATCCGAAACGCGCACGGTGCCATATTCGCACACGCGCCCGAGGTCGTTGCGTCCGAGGTCAACCAGCATGACATGCTCGGCGCGTTCCTTCGGGTCGGCGAGGAGTTCTTGCGCGAGAGCGTCGTCAGCGGCGTTGTCTTTGCCTCGGGGTCGCGTCCCAGCGATCGGGCGGAGTGAGGCGGTTCTTCCTTCCAAACGCACGAACATCTCAGGCGACGATCCGCACAGATAGAGCGGCTCACCGTCCACGGTTCCGAAATCAAAAAAGAACATGTACGGCGACGGGTTGAGTCGGCGCACGGCGCGATAAACATCGAACGGCTCGACGTTGGTCTCGCGCGTGAAGCGCTGCGAAAGCACCACCTGAAAAATATCGCCCGCCAAAATATTTTCCTTCGCGGCGCGCACCATGTCTTCGTACGTGCCCTGCGTGTGATTCGACTTGACCTTCGACGGCTTGACCTCGACCTTTGGCGCAGGCGGCAGCGGCTGTTCGATGCGCGCGGCGATCGCGTCCAGTTTTTGATTCGCGGCTTCGGTGTTGCCATCCAAGACATTGGCGATGAGGAAGATGCTGCGACGCGCATGGTCAAAGGCGACGATGGTATCTGCCAGCATGTAGATGCCGTCGGGAATGCTCGCGCGCTTCATTCTGGACTTTAGGGTTGGTTCAAAAAACCGAACCGACTCGAACCCGAGAAAGCCCACCAACCCACCCGTGAAGCGCGGCGCGTTCGGCACGCGGACAGCGGGAAAGCGATCCATTTCATTTTGTAAAAAGCGCGTCGGGTCGCCTTCGACATGTGTGGTGCGTGAACCATGTTCGTCTTGAATTTCAATTTCTTCATCACGCAAGATGTACAACGCTTTTGGCTGAACGCCGATGAACGAATAGCGCGCAATGCGCTCGCCGCCTTCGACAGACTCCAGCAAAAACGACGCGCCGTCTCCGCGCAGTTTGAGATACAGGCTGACGGGAGTCTCGAGGTCAGCGGAGATTTCTCTGATGATGGTTTGTACATTTGTTGATTCAAGTAGCATTTGACGCTCCTTTTCGATATTCGATATTGGATACTCGAAAACCGAATATCGATGTTCGAATATCGTTAAATTAAAATCCCCTCCTGTCCATTGGGACGAGAGGGGAATCTCGTGGTGCCACCCAAGTTAAACGCCGTTTTAACAAAAAATTCCTGCGTGATGCACACAGGAAAAGGAAGCCAGCGTCACTCTTTAGTTTGCTAGTTCGATAGTTGACTAGTTATCTAGTCTCGAATATCTAATATCTATCTCTCTAAGAAACTCTGCGGGGTAACGGGTGCAGTTCCCGTCTCTGGTACTCGCTACTAGTCTCGAATTATCGAATATCTAGTATCTTTCTCTTCACAACTCGGAGGTCCATTCGACTTCTGCGCTTTTGCCTCGCTTTCAGAACTTCTGCTCGGCTCTCTGGAAATCGCTTTGAAGTGTACTCGTCCTCGTCAGCGTTTTTGGTTTATGTTGGGCGAGATTTTACGTCCGCGGGCGGGATGTGTCAAGGAGAATTACACCTCCAAATCCCCGATCCAAATTGCCCAATCAATCGCCTTCGCAAGCGGAGCGTCCGCGGTGATGAGTGGTTATCGCTCGCGATCCTCAAGGAGCAGGTCTGATGACGGGGGCGCATTTTCTGGAGCCTTGAAACGTCTACCTTGGATGGAATTCAAAACTTTCATCTGCTTTATGCGGCTTTCTTCGATTTCAATGGCTTGGGAAAGCAAATCAATCACCTGCGCGTTCAGAGAGCGATTCTTGGCATTTGCCATGACCTGAATACGTTGGTACAAATCGTCGGGCATATTGTAGATTTGAAGTGTACTCACAAGATTATCCTTCGCTATGAAAGGTTATTTTCGTTTCTACGACAAAAAGACAATATCCATCGGTGAGCGCAGGAGCTGCAAGGTATTATCTTTTATTTGAACAATTTCACTCAGCTTCACAAAATCCTGGTCGCTGATAATAAATACAGTCGGGTCGCCATCTTCAAATAGCCCAGCCAACCTCAGGCTTTTATCATTTTCATCGAAATCATAGGGGCTATTTTCGCGCAAGGCATTCCAATAGTCCTGCATGCGCTGGGAGTACCAGGTTTTGGCGATTTTGCGGAAAAGATACGGGTGAATCTCCATCTCGTCCGTGATATTTTTGAGGTCGGATATCTTTATCCCATCGGCAACGCTTCGATCGTACACCCATAGGTTCGGAATTTTACGAGTTCTTTCAGCGGTACTATTTTCAAGGGCTTGTCTCTTTTGATGTCCGTCCGCTTGGGCACGACGCACGGCTTCAATCAATTTATCGCGCAGTCGTCCAGCCAGGGTCATAAAGAAATAGGGATACACCAATCCGTACCGTAGGAGTTGATAGTTGACGCTTTTTTCCAAGCGATTGGCGAGCATCTCTTTCGTCAACTCGGAACCGTCAGGGTCATTCGTATCGCCAGGGAACACCCAGGCGAGCGGACGTCCATTCTTTTCGATGTTGCTGGTCACGATGTAGGCGGGAATGTGGTCTGTCTGTTTCTCGTCCAGCCAAACTTCCTGTCCATCTTTTTCAAAACAGGCTTTGGCAACCCAGGTGGTCTTACCGAATTTGCGCCACTGCTGCTTTTTTACACCCACCAGCCACATAAATGCTTCAGCGGCGACGCGTCCAATTTCTTCTGGCTGCTTGTAATGACCCGGTTTCGGCTTCCCTTCCTTGTCTTTTTCTCTTTCGATTTCAAGTCAGGCGGAGTCGGCAACGGCATGGGTCCGAAGTGTGTCTCCAACGCGTCAATGCCTTCCAAACGCAACTGAACCGCGCCGTTCTCTTTGGTCAACTTTTCGGTAAAGATTTCTTTATTTTCGTTTTCCAATCCATCCCACAGGGCTGGGTTGGCTGCCTTGAACATCATCGAGTCGCCATCAGGCGAATATCCCACCACATGCATTGAGCCTTTGATCAATAAATATTTCATCTGATTTCCTCGGTGAAAAGTTGATTCGCGCAGGACGAATTTTCAAGTTTACCAAAATTCCCCTCAAGCTAGTGTAATAACTTGCCTCAATAGCTATGAAGCGTGGAAAAGCCTACTGAAAAGAGCGGACAGAATGGGTATACTTCGCCAAACTTTTTAGCGAGGTGCCTCATGTCTGCAATGAACGCTTTTGTCCTGAAACACATCCGCGTATTTGAAATGATCGGCGTCATCATGCGCATCTTCAGTTTTAGCCTTGTCAGTTGGCTCGGACCTGCCAGTCCCTTCATGTTCGTGTGGGTATTTAACACCATCGACGCACTTCTGCTCTCGTGGTGTGCCATTCTCAAGAAAGACCGGGCTTACACTCTGCTGAACGTTTTTTGGGTTTTGGTTGGTGTGGTCGGTGTTTTACGTGCCGGGAATTTTATCCAATAACATCCCTGCAGATCCGGGAAAATCCTTGTGCATGAGGAAGGGCAGATTACACACAAATACTCTGATTCCGCCCGGCATGTTTGGCGGCGTAGAGTCGCCGGTCCGCTTCGAGGATGAACCAGTCGTAATCATGCTCATCTGAGGTTGGGGTCGCGGAAAACACGCCCAAACTCAAGGTAACCGAATCACTGACAGAGGAACCTTCGTGTGCAATGGCAAGGTCTGAAACTTCTTTGCGAAGTAATTCAGAGATCCTGCACGCCTCGGTCATATTCGTATTCAAGAGGACAATCGCAAATTCTTCTCCGCCAAAGCGGGCGATCAGGTCTGTGCTGCGCCTGCAATGCTGTGCCAAACTTTGCGCCACCTCGATCAGACACTTATCCCCGGCAATATGACCGTAATAATCGTTGTAGCTTTTGAAGAAATCAATATCCGCCATGATCAATGCCAGCGGCTCTGCGCGGCGGCGGCTTTCCGAAATCCCATAGGTCAGATGCTCCCTGAACCTTCGACGGTTGGCGAGATTTGTCAGGCTGTCAAAGTGCGCAAGTTGTTCCAATTCTTGATTCGCGATTTTGAGCAGGTTATCGGTCCGCTCGCGCTGTAGCAGCAAAAAACCACTTCCGCTGATGATCATAAGGAAGTAGGTCGAGAGGAAGGTCAGGTTTTGAGAAAACTCGTTCGACATCAATCTGTAATTGGTATCCAAAATAGCATTGATACCACGAACCAGCAGAATAACGCTTGAAAGCACAAAAACAGCACTGAGCAAATAGCGAAGAATCGATCTTTTACCACTGCGTGACAATAAGACCGTCACCGAAAGAAAAATCACAGATGCAAAGAAGGATGAGACATACACATATTCATTTGGTCTTCTTGCAAATCCCCAAAAAGCCAGGATAAATACAGTTACAAGGAAAGCATAAAAAATTGCAAATTTTTTGTTGCCTTTTTCAACAGAAACCAATGCCAAAGCTTCCAATGCAAGCCCGGCGATAAGAACCGAATTCCCTGCATACGCCGAAAACAGATCGGGAATATAGCCGCGCAATGCAAGCAAAATCCACGCCACACTTTGCATGATCTTTCCCAGCAAATACCGACGATTTGTAGAATACACGATCGTATTACTGGAATAAACAGCCAACATGCCAGCAATAATAAGGTTCCCAAAAAACAGGAACAACAGGATCGTGGGCATGTCCATCTTAATTGGCAGCATACTTACCCGCATTACCGTAGATACGATCAAGATAAATCAAATAAAACTCCATATACCATACCTGTAGAACAAACTTCGCGAAGACCCTTTATTATAAAACCCTCCCGGTCATAAATACACTTGAGTTGTAGCGCCTTGCATCCATTGGGCAGCACTCTTTGACCATTGACAAACCTTTCAAATACGTGTATATACACTAATTATGTTCAAGGACTTACCCAAAGAAAAGTTGTATGAGTTCTCGCGTCAAGCCGTGCCGTGTGTGGGGTTCAACACCCGCCGCGCCACAAGGCTGATCACCCAGTATTACGACAAGATGCTTGCCCCGGCGGGAATCCGCTCGACGCAGTATTCGCTGCTCAGCCTGCTGGATATGATGGGCGAAGCGCCGATGCAGGAAGTTGCCTACGTGCTGGCGATGGATAGGACGACTCTGACTCGGAATTTGAATCCGCTTGTAAGGGCGGGGCTGGTCAAGGTCAACGTAGGAAGCGATCGCCGTTCCCGCCCGCTGATGCTGACTCCCAAGGGCAAGTCCACGCTGGAGAAGGCGCTTCCCTATTGGCAGAAGGCGCAGTCACACATTGTAGATGAGATCGGTGCCAAGCAATGGGATTTGATGATGCGAGGGCTTCATCAAATTTCGATGATCGTAGAGGAAACCGAGGAGATGAAATGACAAACAGGACACGACCCAGTTGGTTGGACGAAAAAGAATATCCTTTCAAGGATCATTATTTCAAAACTCCGCAAGGTGACATGCACTACGTGGACGAAGGCACCGGCAACCCGATCGTGTTGCTGCATGGCAATCCGGGTTGGTCTTTTGAATACCGCGAGATCATCAAGGAGATGTCCAAGACCCAGCGCTGCATTGCACCCGATTACATCGGCTTCGGGCTTTCGGACAAACCCGCCGATTGGGATTACCTGCCCATTCACCATACAAAGCATGTGAGCAACCTGCTCGACAGCCTGAACCTGGATAACATCACCCTCGTGTTCAACGACTGGGGTGGTCCATTTGCCATGGCGTATGCGATCAAGCATCCTGAAAAGATCAAAAAACTTGTGGTTACAAATAGCTGGTTCTGGCCCGTCACGCACATCCCGAATTTCACGAGATTTAGCGGTATGGCAGGCGGACCCATCGGCAGATTCTTCACGCTGAATTTCAACATGATCGGCAGGGTCTTATCGAAAGCCGCATACGGACCGAAGAAAAAAATGCCAGAAGAAGTGCGCAAGCATTACTACATGCCGCATCAAGAGAAAACTGCGCGCAAAGGCACATGGGTTTTCCCGCGTGAGATCATCGGATCAACAGCCTGGCTTCAGGTTTTATGGGCACAACGCGACCGCATTGAGCACATCCCCACTGCCATCGTATGGGGCGACTCAGACATTGCCTTCAAAGAAGGTGAACTAAAAGTGTGGACTGATCTGATGAAGAATCACACACTCACAATCTTGAACAAGATCGGTCACTACCCGCCCGAAGAAGCGCCGGAAGAAGTGATCAAGGCATTGAAAGCATGAACCCAACCGCAGAAAAAGCTATTGCCGCCTATGGTGGTAAAGAACTCTGGTCGAAGGCAAAACGCATCGAAGCCGAAGTCAGTGTGCATGGCTGGGCGTTCACGCTGAAGGGTCGTCCATTTTTCAAGCACGCCAAAATTGAAATGGATATTCATCGTCCATACTCACGCTTGACGCCCATTGGTAAAGATCCGCAAATTGCGGGTGTGCTCGATGGGCATGATGTACGCCTTGAGGATTCAAATGGCAAGGTCATTGAAGAACGCAAAGATGCGCGACGCTACTTTCCCGGCGGCAGACGTCTCTTCTACTGGGACGATCTGGACATGTCCTACTTCGCCAACTACGCCTTCTGGAATTATTTCACCCTGCCCGCCTTGCTCATGCGTGATGATATTGACTGGAAAGAGATCGAACCTGGCTGGCTGGAAGCGACCTTCCCGGAAAGCATTCCCACCCACTGCAAGGTTCAGCGCTTCCGCTTTGACCTGAAAACGGGTCTGCTCATTCAACATGACTACACCGCGGATATCATTAGCAAACTCGCCACCGCCGCGAATGTTGTCCTTGAGCACAAACAAGGAGATGGGTTCGTTTACACCTCACGCAGGTTGGTCACGCCGCGTTCGCCATCTGGGAAGCCCCTACCAGCACCAACCTTGATCGATATCACAGTTCACAACTTTAGCATAAAGAAATGACCTCAACTAAAAAAAGCAGGCGCACCCAATGGAGTGCGCCTGCTTGATTCTGGTTCCTGTTTAATTACACTGAAGCGTTTTGTCCGTAGAGTTGGTGACGAAGCGAGTCGATATCTTTTCGCACACGCCCTTCACCATTGTCATACTGGGTCTTGATCTTCTCGATGGCAGACATCACCGTGGAGTGATCGCGCCCGCCAAGCACTTCGCCGATCTGCGGGAAGGAGATTTTCGCTTCTTCACGCAAAAGATACATGGCGATCTGGCGTGGATGAGCCACTTCCTTGGTGCGGTCTCGCCCTAATAATTTCTCAACTGTCAATTTGTAATAGTCCGCCACTTCGGTGACGATGGTATCGGCTCCAATATCGCCGCGTGAGGGCATCAGGTCAGCAAGAGCCACTTCCACGAGATTCGGTGTGAGGGAGGCTCCACTCAAATCAGCATAGGCGATGATGCGGTTCAATGCACCTTCAAGCTCGCGAATATTGGACTGTACCCGCTTGGCAACGGTTTCGAGGATCTCATCAGAGATCAGGCGTCCAGTGCGTTCGGCTTTCGAACGCAGAATGGCAAGGCGAGTTTCAAGGTCAGGCGCTTGAATGTCGGCGGTTAACCCCCATTCAAAGCGGGAACGCAGACGTTCTTCAAGCGTAACCATGGACTTGGGAGGTCTATCAGATGAAACGATGATCTGCTTGTCCTGTCCATGCAGGGTGTTGAAGGTGTGGAAGAATTCTTCCTGCGTGGATTCCTTGCCTGCAATAAATTGAATATCATCGATCAACAGCACATCGGCAGATCGGTATTTCTCCCGGAATGCCTGAGTGGTATGCGTACGAATGGCAGCAATAAGGTCATTGGTAAATTCTTCGGAAGAAACGTAGAGAACGTTCAATCCGCTGGCGTGACATGCGTTGCCGATGGCATGTAAAAGGTGGGTTTTACCGAGCCCCACACCACCATACAGGAAAAGTGGGTTATATGCGCGGGCAGGTTTTTCTGCAACCGCCTGGCAAGCCGCATGCGCAAGCCGATTCCCTGAACCGACAACATAGGTATCGAACGTGTAACGGGGATTAAGCGTTACATGGCGGGGTTTTGGCTCAGGCGGGGTGATCTCTATGGAAGCAGGAGCAGATTCAATGTCTAAAGGAGAGGCGATTTCTTCCGTTTGGGAAACTATGAATTTTACAGAGACCTTTGAGTTTAAAGTATCGATCAAAAGCTTGTTAACTGTGACCGCAAGACGGCTATCGAGCCAGTCACGCGCATACGCATTGCGAACACTAACGGTTAACATCCCGTTTTCATAGCCAACGGGACGGGTATCGCGCACCCAAGTATCATAGGATGCGCGCGGCATATCCATTTGGAGTTGTGCAAGGACAGTCTGCCATGCTTGCTCAGCGTTCATAAACGTTCCTCAATGTGCAAATATTTTGTAAAAACAGTGTAGATGAACTAGCCCGCCTGTTTAGCGGCTTCAAAGCCATCTTTTTGGGATATTTCTTTCAGGGATTGCGGATGTTGTTCTTTCGGGCAAACATCCGTTATATCAGCGTAGTTGTATTCTAGCAGAACATTCGGATATGTAACAGTCGTTCAGCCTACGCTAAGTTAAAAAACTTGTTTTTTTTAAGATTACCTTATGTTAAAGAATCGCTTTGATTTCAAGAAGATATTCACTATTTCCTAGAACAGGCGTTTCAGGCAAGAGCACCGCTCCGCCTCCAAACACCCCCCATATATGGGTATCAGAGGTGCTTTTGGCATGGGCATGGCATACCTATCTTAAAGAATCATCAAGTACAACAGATCAAAATGAAAAAGCATGAACCTCGGGTTTTGGGGATTCAATTAACATTATTCAACGACTCGTATGTTTTATTGTTTTATTCCACGTGGAACCCATACAAGTACGGTCGTTCCTTCACCAGGAATGGATGAAATATCAATATCACCACCTGATGCATGCGCACGAGTATGCATGTTTGCCAATCCATGACCAATGAATGAAGACATTTGGGTGGTATCAAAACCTTTACCATCGTCATGGACCTCCATTAATGCGCGATCATCCGTTGTCCACAATGAAATTTGAACGGCTTTAGCCTTGGCATGCTTGGCGGCATTGGCTAATGACTCCTGACATATATGAAATAAAGCCAGGGATTGCGTCTGTGTGAGCTCTTTCATATCTGATTCAGGCGGCATAAAGTTGACTTCAGAGAAGGTATTGGCTCGATATTCGGCAATTAGGCGTTTAATTCCACTCATTAAGCCGTCGTTGCCAAGTTGACGCGGGCGAAGGTCGAGGATATAAGCACGAAGATCACGAATTGCCTGATTTAACCCGGCAATGGCATGATCAATCTTCTCCTTTGTGGCAATGGGGTCTTCATCTACAAGGTGTTTTGTGCCTTCCAATGCCAACCCAACCCCATAAATGGACTGGATAATGCCATCATGCAAGTCCATCCCAATGCGATTACGTTCTTCAAGCACAGCCAAACGCCGTGCATTGACGTGAAGACGGGCATTTTCGATCGAAAGCCCCGCCCACGCCCCTACTGCTGTCAGCATTTGGACACTACGTTCTTCAAAAGGTGTCTTGGAGCGGGAAGCGACGCTCATCACCCCCATGACATGCTCTCCAGAAACCAAAGGAATGCTCAATACTTGATGGAAACCAGCATTAACCACCGCTTCGCGCAAAAAATTGGGGTCGTTTATCAAGTCGGTACTGATTAGTGGACGGCAAGTCTGAGCCACAACTCCCGGGTACCCCTCGCCGACTCGAAAAATATTTTGAGTCCAGAAGGCTTCGGCAGCCTGACCTCGATGCAGCATCATGCGCAAGGTTGTCTTGTCTTCTTCCAGAAGGAAAATCTCTCCGGCTTCGACCTTCATATAGTTCATCACAAGCCCGAGGGTCTTGTTCAGAATCTCATCGAGCTCCAAGCTTGAGGTCAAAGTGGAGGCGATATCGTTCAGCAAGGTCATATCCACGTTGCGGCGGGTCAGTGCGGCATCACGCTCGGTCATCTTTTCAATGAGACGCGCGTTCGTGATGGCAGTAGCGGCATACGTCGCAAGCATCTGGATGATCATCTCATCGTCAGATGAGAATTCATCGCCATCCAACTTTTCAGTCAAGTAAATTTGACCGATCTGCCTATCCGTAGTCAGGATGGGAACACCCAAGAAAGAAACCATTTTAGGGTGATGAGCGGGGAACCCAATGGATTTGGGATGGTCTTGAATAACAGGGATACGCAAAGGAACCTCGGTATCCATCAATTCCCCCAATAGCCCAAGCCCAACCGGCGGATGCTCAATACGCTTGATGGCATCACGACTCATACCCACCGCAATGAATTTCTCCAGCTTCCCGTTGCTATCTTGAACCCCCAAAGCAGCATACCGCGAACCTGCTTGTTCACAAGCAGTAGAGGCGATGCGCTCCAGCAAGGTTTCGAGGGTGACCTCCTTAACCAGCTCAAGGCTGGCACGGTGCAGCGCAAAAAGACGTTCCTGTAACTGCTCTCTGGTTAGCAACATCCAAACTCCTCGACAAAATTATAACAAACTCTTGATATTTGATAGAATTTGGGAGTAAGTAAAAACTAAACTAGGAACTATTATGACAACCTCCCGAATTTCCGGTTTTTACAACATGACCATTGAAGAGCGCCGCCAAAAACTAGCGGACGCCGCGGCTCTTACCCCGCCCGATCTTGGCGCGTGGACCTCAGGCGGAATCTCCGCCGAAGCCGCTGACCACATGATTGAAAACGTGGTCGGCATGCACAGCCTGCCGTTGGGCATCGCCTTGAACTTCATGGTAAACGGTAAAGACGTACTCGTGCCCATGACGCTTGAAGAACCGTCTGTCGTGGCGGGCGCATCGTTCATGGCAAAGCTTGCCCGTGCCGGCGGCGGATACCAAGCCACCACTACCGACCCGCTCATGATCGGACAGATGCAGGTCATCAACGTCACCAATCTCAATGAAGCAAAGCTAAAGATATACGAAAAGAAAGCCGAGTTGCTCGCCGAAGCGGACTCGATTGATCCCATCCTCAAAAAATTTGGCGGCGGCGCAAGAGACTTGGAAGTGCGCATCTTCAACGACTCGCCCATTGGCGGATTTCTCGTTGTTCATCTCATTTATGACGTCCGTGATGCAATGGGCGCGAATGCAGTCAACACCGCTTGCGAAAGACTCGCCCCGAAGATCGAAGCTATCACAGGCGGAAAAGTTCATTTGCGCATTCTCTCCAACTTAGCAGACCGACGCATTGCCCGCGCACGTTGCACCATCCCTGTGAAATCATTGGCGTTCGATAATTTTTCCGGCGAACAAGTGCGAGACGGAATCATCGCTGCCTACGCCTTCGCCGCTGTGGACCCATACCGCGCCGCCACTCACAATAAAGGCATTATGAACGGCGTGGACTCTGTCGTCATCGCCACTGGCAACGACTGGCGCGCCATTGAAGCAGGCGCTCACGCCTACGCCGTGAAAAATGGACATTACACCTCCCTCTCCACCTGGGGCAAAGACAGTGAAGGCAACCTCGTCGGCACGCTCGAAATGCCGATGGCAGTCGGCATCGTCGGCGGGGCGACCAAGGTTCACCCGGCGGCACAGGCGGCGGTCAAACTTATGGGCGTGAAAACTGCGAGCGAGCTGGCTGAGATCATCGTCTCGGTTGGCTTGGCACAGAATATGGCAGCCTTGCGCGCCCTCGCCACCGAAGGCATTCAACGCGGACATATGTCGCTGCATGCCCGTCAAGTTGCGATTGCGGCTGGTGCGACTGGCGAGTTGGTTGAAAAGGTCGCGGCGCAGATGGTGGTGGAGAAGGTTGTGAGAATTGATAGGGCGGAAGAAATTTTGAAATCACTATAATTTAATGTCATCCTGAGCGATAGCGACACATGCACCGCGCTGCGGATGCAGTGCGGTGAGGATCTCTACCACTGCATGGAGTCTTGCTAATCTAAGGTAGAGACCCTTCGGTCGCAAAGAGCGCGCTTCCTCAGGGTGACAAACGGAGACCAACATGGATATCGAAGCCTTAATTGAATTCACTCAAAGAATCGTCCGCCAGCAGAGTTTGTCTGGAGAAGAAGGCGCGGTCACGCAGATCGTCGTGGACGAGATGAACGCTCTCGGCTTCGATAAGGTTTGGGTCGACAAATACGGTTCCGCCGTGGGAATGATCCGCGGGGCGCAAGCGGGGAAGACTCTGCTTTTTGATGCGCACACCGATACGGTGGGAATCGCTCCCGGGTCCGTCTGGACTCGCGCCCCTTTCGGCGCCGAAGTCACGGACACTCACATGTACGGGCGCGGTGTGATGGACATGAAAGGCTCGCTCGCGGCGATGATCCATGCGGCGGCGAGTATAGATAGAAGCAAACTCGCGGGCGCGGTGGTCATCTCCGCTTCGGTGATGGAAGAAGTGTACGAAGGCGGCGCGCTCAAAGCCGTGATGGATGAGGTCAAGCCGGATTATGTTGTCATCGGCGAAGCGACCCAACTCAATGTTGCTAGAGGCGGGCGCGGACGGGCGGAGATTCATCTCGAAGCGATCGGCAAGCCTGCCCATTCATCGTCACCACAGTTAGGCGTGAACGCTGTGCATCTGATGACAAAGGTCATCGCTGAAGTGGAAAAGGTGAAATTGGGCGAACATCCACTGATGGGTCCCGCCATCCTTGCGTTGACCGATATTATCTCGGAGCCGTATCCCGGTTATTCGGTGATTCCCGCGCTCTGCAAAGTGACCTACGATCGCCGTCTCTTGCCAGGCGAAACACCTGAAGGTGTATTGAATGAAATTACTTCTTTGCCTGCGTTGAAGGATGTAAATTTCAAAGCGAAGATCGCGCAAAGTGACCACGTCACTTATACAGGCGAAACCTTGACCGCGAATAAATTCTTCCCAGCTTGGGAACTGAATGAAGACGATGAATTTTTACAAAAAGCATTGAAGGGACTGCGCGCCTCCGGTCTGGATCCGAAACTGGGTGCCTACCGATTCTGTACCAACGCCGCGTACAGCATCGGCACAGCGGGCGTGCCAACCATTGGCTTTGGTCCCGGCGCGGAAGGGGATGCGCACGTGGTGGATGAACAACTCAGCCTCGATGAACTTGTGAAGACGGCGCGAGGGTATGCGGGGATTATAGAGTCGGTGTTGGGTAAGTAGTAATTGGTAAGTGGTGATTATTAAAATGAAAGAGGAAAGATGAAAGACGACTCTGTTATCTGGCAAACCCGTCACTTTGTTTACTCGCACATCGCAGATACCACCCGCCCACCCAGTGTGGATGAAACCGCTGCGCATTTTGGTATTTCAACAGAAGAAGCCAGTGAACTTTTTAAAGAACTTCATAACCGCCACGCCGTGTTTCTCGATTTTGACAAAATGGCTATCCGCATGGCAAATCCGTTCTCGGGGATTCCAACTGATTTCAAAGTCCATGCCAATGGCAAGACCTACTTTGCCAACTGTGCCTGGGACATGCTCGGTATTCCTGCGGCATTACACTGTGACGCGGTGATTGACGCGGTATTTACAGAGAGCAACGAGTCGGTTCAATTGGAAGTAAAGGACGGCAAGGTTACAAATGGTGACTTGCTTGTTCACTTTCCACTTGCCTTCTCACAATGGTACGATGACCTGGTCTTTACCTGAGCGACGATGCTTCTCTTCCGGTCGGAAGAATGGGTAGACAAATGGTGCAAACGAAATAACCTCGAACGCGGAGAGATGCTGTCGATTCAGCAGGTTTGGGAGCTTTCCAAACTCTGGTACGGCAATCGTATGTCGCTTGAGTATCATGGACGTAGTATGGAACAAGTTGCAGAGATTTTTAAACAGGCTGGGTTGATGTCGAAATTTTGGTATTTATAAAGGACCTACAATGAGAATCCTTGTCTTATCCGATGTTCATGGAAATTGTCTGGCGCTCGAAACTGTCTTGGCAGATGCGAAAAAGAAAGGGTTCGATCAGATCATTTGCAATGGCGACATGATCCAGGGTGGACCTCAACCACATGAGACCGTTCAACTTTTGCGTGAAATGAAAAGTCCCGTAGTGATGGGTAATTCTGATGCATGGCTATTAACCGGAGAAGAAACCGATGCAGATTCGATCTCAGAAGAACGCCGCAAGAAACTGGACACTGTCCGCGAGTGGTCTTTGAGCAAACTAAACAAAGATGATTGTGTATTCATTGAATCATTTCAAGCAACGGTGAGCATTGATTTAGGGAACGGCAAAAGCCTGCTTGCCTTTCACGGCTCCCCCACATCCTTCGACCAGGTCCTCCTGCCATCCACTTCTGAGGAAGAGTACCAAGAAGTTTTCAAACCGTATTCAGATCATATCCTCACCGGCGGGCATGTCCACTTGCAATATACCCGTCGCCTGCGAGACAGCCAAAATTTTTATTTCAACCCAGGCAGCGTCGGTGTTGCATACAACCACGATCAGACCGGTGAACAAAAACTACTCGACCCTTGGGCAGAATATGCCCTACTAACCATCGATAAATCGAACGTGCAACTGGAATTCATCCGCGTCGCTTTGGACATGGACAAGATGGCTGATGTGTATCGTTCAAGCAGCAGACCCTTTGCGGGCGAGGCGATGGCACAATATAAATCTTATGCGTAGCAGATTGCTGTGACACGAAAATTTCGTCGGATTAAAATTTCCCAGCATAGGCATACAACTCCAAAGTATTTATGAGCACAACCATCATTAGCATAATATTGGGAATCGGTGGCATGCTTGGTTGGGGAATCTATGATTTCCTGGGCGGCGTTTTTTCCAAGCAAATCGGGTCGTTCAAGTCTTTGTTCTGGTCACAGTTAGCGGGATTAATATCCATTCTGTTACTTGCTTTTGCTCTTAAAACAACATTCGACATTCCCTTTCTGGCTATCGCTTTGTCACCGCTTGCATCCATCGTCTATTCGGCGGGATATTTATTCTTCTTCAAAGGTTTTGAGAAAGGCAACGTCTCGATCATTGCCGCGACCATGAACCTGTGGGCAGTCTTCACCATGTCCTTCGCCTTCCTCTTTATGGGACAGCGTTTGAGCACAACCCAAACCATCGGCGTATTCTTGATCCTCTCCGGCGCGACGCTTGCCGCCATTGATTGGAAGAGCATCAATAAGCAGGGATTTCAGCTTTCATTGGGTGTACGCGAAGCGATTCTGGGAGCATTTTTCTTTGGAGTGTTTTGGAACATTAGCGAAATCGTTTCTGAAGAGATCGGCTGGCTTTTGTCCACAATACTGACTAAACTTGGCATCATAATTTTCTTGTTGGGTTTTTCTCTTTTTGCAAAGCAAGAAATTGGACTGACGAACATTCCAACGAAAACAAAATACGCGGTTTTGTTGATGGGAATCATCGAAGTCAGCGCCGTGGCTCTCGTGAATTACGGCTTGACCATTGGAGATGCCATCTTGATCACGCCCATCGCCTCGGCTCTGTCCATTGTGACCATTGCACTGGCGGTCATCTTCCTAAAAGATAAACTTTCAAAACTTCAATTGATCGGGGTTGTCATTGCCATTCTTGGCATTGTCGCAACCGCATTTTAGAAACGGAAAATTTTCATGGCATTAGTTATCTTCGATTATGACGGCGTCCTGGCAGACACGCTCGACGACTTGATCCGCTTCGGGCAGGAAGCCTGCGACCAATTAGGCGTCAAGCATGTGGTGACAAAAGACGATTTGAGCAACCTTGAAGTCATGTCTTTTGCTACCTATGGGCGAGCCTGTGAAGTACCTGAGCATCTCATAGATGAGTTCGTTAAAATCAGCTTGAGACTCTTCGCAGAAAAAGCATCCCCACCCGCTATCTTCGATGGAGTGAGCGAAGTAATTCAGCATTTTTCCACCAACCATAAGATCGCCATCGTAACCACAAATTCATCGCAAAACGTGCATGCCTTCCTCACCCAACACGGACTGGACAGTCTCATCCATGCCGTTTACGGTGTGGACACGCCCGGCTCAAAAGCACAGAAAATATCCATTGCACGGGAGCGATTTGTACAAAACGGAGAAGCGGTCTTTATGATCGGTGATGCGTTGAGTGACATCCGCGCCGCGAAGGAGGCTGGGGTGACTAGTATTGCTGTCACATGGGGGCATCAGGGTTTGGAGACTCTAATAAAGGGTAAACCAGAATATGTGGTTAACTCTCCGCATGAATTGATTGGGGTTATTGAGCGGTAAAATAACAAGATAGCTTTTGCAAGCCCTCACCTACTACAATCCTCCTACGTATTCAGGAAAAACAAATGACAACTCCTCAACCCTCCCCTACCTTACTCAAACCCATCAAACCCGTTGGCATTGTCGGCTATGGCTCGTATGTGCCGCGCTTCCGTCTGCCTGCCAAGGAGGTCGCCCGCGTGTGGACGGGCAAGACCAGCGGACTTCCCATCAAAGAAAAAGCCGTGCCAGGGTTGGACGAAGATGTCATCACCATGTCAATAGAAGCGGCGCGAAATGCAATGATGCGTGCCCAGATCGACCCGACCGAACTGCGCGCGGTATGGGTCGGCTCCGAGTCACATCCGTATGCGGTCAAGCCAACGTCAACTCTCGTTGCTGAGGCGATTGGAGCTGTCCCGAACACGCAGGCTGCAGATTGGGAATTCGCTTGTAAGGCAGGCACTGAGGCGCTCGTCGCAGCAATGGGTCTGGTCGGCTCGGGCATGGGTCACTATGCGATGGCGATTGGCATGGATACGGCACAAGGCAAACCCGGCGACGCGCTCGAATACACCGCAGGCGCGGGCGGCGGCGCGTACATTGTCGGTCCCGCCGAAGAGTCTTTGGCAACCATCAATGCTTCGTACTCCTACGTCACCGATACGCCTGATTTCTGGCGACGCGAATATCAGAAATATCCCGAACACGGCATGCGCTTCACCGGCGAACCGGCGTATTTCAAACACGTCACCGAAGCTGCCACACATCTCATGGAAGCATCCGGCACCACCGCCAAAGATTACAAGTGGGCGGTCTTCCATCAACCCAACACTAAATTCCCGCAGCGTGTGGCGGGTCAACTTGGCTTTTCGATGGATCAGATCGAGCCCGGTCTGCTCGTGCCGATTATTGGAAATACCTACGCAGGCGCGGCGATGATCGGACTCACTGCGACTCTCGACATCGCCCAACCCGGTGACCGAATCCTCATCGTCTCTTTCGGCTCCGGTGCCGGGTCCGATGCCTTCGACATTACCGTCACTGATAAAGCTCCTGCCAGACAAAACCTCGCCACGAAGACTCGTGAATACATTGCCCGTCGCACCGAAATTGATTACGCGACCTATGTGCGCTTCCGTGGCAAGTTGGCGATGAAGTAAAAAAATAATCCGTCATTGCGAGGGCGCTCTTGTTCTTCGCCCGAAGCAATCTCATGACCTAATCATTAGATTGCTTCGTCGGGAAGAGCACCCTCCTCGCAATGACGAGGAGACCCCATGGCATTCTTCGACCTTTCTCTCGACGAACTAAAAAAATACAAACCCGCCCGCAGCGAGCCCGCAGACTTTGACTCGTTTTGGGCAAACACCCTCGCCGAAGCACGAACATTCCCACTGAACGCAAAATTTGAAAAAGTGGATTATGGTCTCGTTGCGCAAGAAACGTTTGACGTGACGTTCAATGGCTTTGGTGGTCAACCCGTCAAAGGCTGGTTGATCCTGCCAGCTGTAAGGGCACGTCGCGACGTACCCTTACCGGTTGTGGTGGAATACATCGGCTATGGCGGCGGACGTCAATTCGGCTTCAACTGGCTGCTTTGGGCAAGTGCGGGTTACGCTCATTTCGTCATGGATACGCGCGGACAAGGCAGTACCTGGTCTGCGGGCGATACCCCTGACCTGTATGGTGACGGCGGTAATGCGCACTTCCCCGGCAGCATGACCAAAGGGATTCTCGACCCGCAACACTATTACTATCGACGAGTGTTCACAGATGCAGTGAGAGCCGTCGAAGCAGCAACCAGCCATCCCGAAGTAGATGAAGCGCGAGTCGCGGTGACGGGCGGCTCGCAAGGCGGAGGCATCTCCATCGCCGCGGCAGGGCTCGTTCCCAACGTCAAAGTTGCCATGCCCGATGTGCCGTTCTTATGTCACTATCGCCGTGCGACTGAAATTAGTGATGCGTATCCTTACAAAGAGATCGGCGAATATTGCCATGTTCATCGCGACAAGATCGAGACGGTCTTCAACACGCTTTCGTATTTCGACGGGGTCAACTTCTCTGTCCGTGCCAAAGCGCAGACCTTATTCTCAGTGGCGCTCATGGATCAAGTCTGCCCGCCATCGACAGTCTATGCAGCATACAACCATTGGACTGGAGAAAAAGATATTAAGACCTACACTTATAACGGTCACGAAGGCGGACAAAGTTTTCATGACCTGGAAAAATTGAAATTCTTAAAAACTATTTGGGAATAATCGGAGAAATATGTTGTCAGAAACTGTAAGACTCGAAAAACTACGCCAGAAGATCGAAGACCTGAGAGAAAAATCAGGCGACCGCGCAAATTACATTGATTATGGCAAACCCAACCCGGCACAGTTGAAGGAAGCTGAGGACACCCTCAAGAAACTCGATGTTGAGATCAACGCCGGGTTAGCTGAATTAAAACAGCTTCTTGATACCCTGCGCAAGCAACAACCGCAAGTTATCGAGGAATGGGTCAAGTACCATGTCAGCCTGCTGGAAACGGTCGTCGCTGAAATATCGACGGATAGGAATGCAGGCACTCGCAAGTATGTGGCAAAAGAAACGATCGGGGAATGGAATAAGATGCTTGCAGGTGAAGTGGACTACGTCAATATCAATGGCGGTTTTCTAAAAGACTATAAAATGCACGTCCGCTCGATCAATGAGAATTCAAAGGTCGGCGAAGTCATTAAAGGAATGAAAACTTCGAGCCAGGCGAACGCAAAAGGCAAAGCCTGGTGGCAATTCTGGAATTAAACACATAAAGGATTCGCTCACAACATGACAGAAGTCGTTATTGCAGGAATAGGACAAACCGAAGTTGGCGAACATTGGGATATTGGTCTACGTGACCTAGCCTATGCCGCCATCCACGATGCGATCGAAGATGCAGGCGGGCTCAAACCGCAGTCGCTGTTCGTGGGCAATATGCTCGCGCCGAATCTTTCACGTCAGGCACACGTCGGCGTGTTGATTGCGGATTATGCCGGGTTGAATGGTATCGAAGCCGTGACCGTTGAAGCGGCAGGAGCGTCCGGCGGAGCAGCGCTGCGCCAGGGCTATCTCGCCGTTGCCAGCGGATTTGTGGATGTGGCTCTCGTGGTGGGCGTGGAAAAATTTACAGACAAAGTCGGCGCCGGTGTGGATGAAGCCCTCGCCACTGCATCGGACTCAGATTATGAAGCCGTACAAGGTATGACTCCCGCCGCCCAAGCTGCGTTGCTAATGAAGCGTTACATGCATGAATATGAAGTCCCTGCCGATGGGTTCGCAGGATTTGCACTTACGGCACATGCCAATGGTGTGGCGAATAAGAACGCCATGTTCCGCAAAGCCATCAAAGCAGAGACATACGCCAAAGCTGAGATGGTCAGCGACCCGCTCAATATGTTTGATATGGCACCCAATGCGGATGGCGCTGCCGCGCTCGTTCTGACTCGCCGTGAGCTGCTTCCGTCCAGTTGGAAGAGTCCACTCGTAAAGATCGCTGGCTCGGCGGCATCGTCTGATACGCTGGCGTTACACGACCGCAAGGACATGCTGTACTTCGACACCGCGCAACTTTCGGCGGGCAAAGCCATGAAACAAGTTGGTTTAACCTTGGATGGCATTGACTTCTTTGAATATCATGATGCCTTCAGCATTTATGCGGCACTGCAATTGGAAGCCGTGGGATTTGCGATCAAAGGAAAAGGCTGGAAGCTCGCCGCAGATGGCGCGATCGGTCTGAAAGGAAGTATCCCCTGCGCAACCATGGGTGGAATGAAAGCCCGCGGATTCCCCGGCGGGGCTGCCGGTGTGTACCAAGCCGTCGAAGCGGCGATACAGTTACGAGGTCAGGCTGAGGCGAACCAAATTAAGGATGCGAAGTTCGGGTTGATCCAGTCGCTGGGCGGTCCCGCCTCCACGGCAGTGAGTCATATCTTGCAGAGACTGGATTAGACGATGGACGATTGACCGTGGACGATGCCGTTCACGGTCTTTTTATTTGCGAGAGATAGGAATCTGCGAAGTCGTTTTCAAAGCCGAAGAAGGTATAGAACTGCGCAATGGGTTGAGTGACTTCGAACAGGAGGGAGATGGCAGGCTCTTTGTGACTGTAGTAACGTGAGCGCCATCCAAGAGTTGATTTAGGGTCGGCGCGGAGGATAGAGAGTTTGCCTGTGCCATTCGTTAGCCCGGTTTGAATTTTGTATGTGCTCGCTTCATATTTCAGGTGAAGCGAGTTTTTATTTTGGGAAAACGGCACATCATTCAATAGCCAGTGCAGGGTGTAGTGATGCGACTCATTCGCTTCGAGGTCGTCGATGATCAGCCACCTGTCCCCTTCCAATGCCATGACCGTGCGTTTGTGGCGGACGGGTTTATAGCCATTATGTTCGCCTTGCCAAAGGTTTTCGGTGTGCTTGATAACTTTGCCCTTCGCCCAATTCGTCCATGTGAAGCGGCTGACCAGGGTCATTTGGTCTTTGCCGTCCACAGTGACGGTGTTGTGCGCGGAGGTGAGCCAATCCATTGCGCCAGATACCCTCACCGGAGTAGAGATAGGTTCCGGCGTCGATGGCGATGTTGTCGCTACCCATCCACAAGTCCATGTGGAGTTGGTCGGCGTGGGAGGGGCGGGAGGTGAAGTCGGTACAGCGCAGGATGGCGCGGGAGTTGGTGTTGTGAAGGATATAGGTACCGCCTTGGGGGAAATTCCCCCTCACCCGTCCTTCGGACACCCTCTCCCGTTGGGAGAGGGATTCAATGCCGCATAACCAATATACATCCTCGTCCCAAACGCCTGCGTCAAACATGGGTTGACCGGTGGAGATGACCGAGCCTAATTGCAGCAGCGGACGATAGTCGGCAAAGTCACAGTTATTGAGAGGCAAGACTAATGCACCGTCGTTCGAGCCGTAGACGGGCATATGTCCGGTAATAGGGTCAATGAGTTGTGAGAGGAATTGGATGGAGTTGGCTACAGATATTTTCAATTCATCCGAAAACCCTATTCCGTCATTGCGAGGGTGGTGCTCTCCCGCCCGAAGCAATCTCATGAGCAGACTGGGAGATTGCTTCGTCACAAAGGGCAAAAGCGCGGCTCGCAATGACGGATTATCGTGGTTAAGTTCTCCAAGTTGAACAGCGTAGAGATAAAGATGCAAAATGAAGCGATGGTAGTTGAGAGAGTACATAGAATAACTGCCATCGGGGAAGATTTGTTTGGCGGCTTCCTCTTCGAGCAGACGTTTGCCGAGGTTGAAATATTTTTCGGCATCTTTTAGTTCAGGGAATAGCAAACCAACCATCCACAGACCGAAGGCTTCGCTGATGGTGTGGTTGCTGCGGGTGGAGATGGCGTAGCCGATGTTGGCGTGAATCCGTTCGGCTTGGGCGGCGACGAGTTGGGTAAATTGTGAAATACGCTCAGATGTGGCGGATGGAGAATGGATAAAGGTGTAGAAGCCGAAGGTCCATGCCATGAGGCGGAGGGCGATCTCTTGTCCGTCTTTCCAGTTGGCGCCGGTGTTGGGGGGATTGTGTTCCGCCCAGTCTTGGATGAGTTGCCAGAAGGCTTGGGGGTATTTTTCGTCTTGGGTGATTCCGTAGGCGCGGACGAGGGTGTAGACGAAGGCGAAGCGGTTCGGTTCCCAGATGAATTTGATGTCGGTTGCGGAGTCGTCGGAGATTTGGGACCAGTGTTTAGTCATGTCATTCTGAGGGAGCGTTCTTCGCGACCGAAGAATCTCTGAGGATGTTGGTAGAGATCCTTCGCTATCGCTCAGGATGACATCATTCCAATTAGGTGGAAAGTCGGTTTTGCGATATTCATGGGAGAAGTATTTGAGTTCGCCATTGAGAAGTTTGTTTGCTTCTTCGA